>JANOLY010000189.1:0-14805 GCA_031420055.1 Burkholderiales bacterium
GGGTCAGTGTGGGTCTTCGATGAGCACGTCACAGGGGCCGCTCTCACCCCACTTGAAGGTCAGTCGCCACTGGTCGTTGATTCGCACATGCCAGGCGCCGTCGTATTCCTTTAGGTCGTTCCCTGGCGGGGCCTTCATGAAGCTCACCGAAGGCGCCGCGTCGAGCTGGGTCAATTTGCGCTCGGCCACGCTCTTGATGTTGACGAACCGGCGACACTTGCCTGTGGTGAACAGGCCCGCCGTGTCGGAGCAGGTGAACGACTGGATCGACATGAAGGAGAGACTACCTGTTAACCGGTTAACAGTCAAGTCGAAGCCGCATCGTCCTTGGCATCGACGACAAGAGCAAAGACGACGACCTCGGAGCGCAGCGCGCGCAGAGCCGCGTGCGCGAGAAGCGCGGCGCCAAGCTTGCGCCCTTGAAACGACTGGTCGATCGCCAGGCGTCCAACCCTGGCGACCGGGACCGATGGATACCTTGGTAGTCGCTTCGACAAGCTCGCGGACAAGTCGGTCAGCGGCACGCTGCCTGCGGCCAGGGTGTAGTAGCCGGCGACGGTGTTGGTTTCATCCTGGACTGCGACATAGCACGCACTGGCACGACGGCGTGCATCCTGCGTGGCCTGCGTTCGGAAGTACCCATCCAGCGCTTCGACGCCGCACTTGAACAGGGTTCGATCGTGCTGCGCCCCCAGGAACTCAAGTCGAAACTCTCCACTCACGTCGATTCACGAACGAGCCGCCTTTGTGCCTGAAGGGCTCGGTTCATCGCTGGCGCCAGCGGCGGTGGGTTCAACAGCGCCTCGGCAAAGCGCTGCTGATCGTCGACCGACAGGCGGATGATCTGCGCTTCCTCGATTGTCCGGTGAGCGTCTTTCAGGGCGGCCGCGACCAGAAAGTCACTGAGGCTGCGACCCTGGATTTTGGCGGCGCGGCGAACAACGGCCAGCGCATCCGGCGCAATGAGCGCTTCGACGCGCGCGGAGCGGCAAGATGGCTTCATTGACCAGATCGCTGGCGGCCAGCGTGCCGGCACAGCCGTTGAGCCGTGACTTGGGCTACTCGACCTTGCCGATCTTGCGCACGGCCTCGACCATCACGGCCGCGTCCTTGTCCCAGTAGGCCTGGAAGTCGGGCGCGTCCAGGTACTCCATCGGGCTGCCGGCGCGGTTGATGGTCTGCACGACCGCCGGGTCGCTGGCGGCCTTTTTTGCGGCTGCACGTAACTTCTGAACGATGTCGTCCGGCACGCCGGCCGGCACGAACAGTGCCGACCACTGTGCAAACGCGGTCGCGTAGCCGCTTTGCTTCAGGCTGGGCACATCGGGCAGGGCAGCCAAGGGCTTTTCACCCCAGTGGGCCAAGGCGCGCAGCTTGCCTGCGCGGATGTGCTGCGCCACGGTGCTGGGCCCCGTCGCGACAGCATCCACCTGCCCGGCCAGCAGGGCCAGCACGGCAGGGCCGGCGCCGGTGTAGGGGATGTGTGTCATGTGGAAGCCCGCGCTGGCCTTGAGCATCTCCATGGGCACATGCATGGTGCCGTAGTTGCCCGAGCTGCCGTAGTTGTAGGTGCCGGGCTTGCGCTTGGTGTCGGCCACGAATTCGGCCAAGGTCTTCCAGGGGGCTTCGGCGCGCACCACCAGCACGGTGGGGTCGGCCGTGAAGCGGGCGATGGGCTTGAACTGGTTCAGCGTGAACGCCGGCTTGCGTTCAAGAATGCGGTCGGCCTCGGGCAGGATGGAGATCGACGACAGGCTCAGCAGAATGGTGTAGCCGTCTGCCGCTGCGCGTGATGCCATGCCCATGCCCAGCGCGCCGCCGGCGCCCACGCGGTTCTCGACGATCACCGTCTGCTTCAGCTCCTTGCCCAGTGCCTCGGCCACGGGCCGGGCCACGGTGTCGGCCACGCCGCCGGGCGGGAAGGGCACGATCATGGTGATTGTTTTGTCCGCCGGCCAGCCGGTTTGCGCCGTGCTGGCCAGTGCGGTGGCGGCCAGCGCCAGGCCTGCCAGCGCGCGTGCTGCGCCGCGTCGCGAGGTGAGCATGTTTGTGCACGTCTTCAAGCGTGCCGGATGGCGGGTGTTCATGATGTTCAGTTCCCTTCGACGAAGCGGTTTTCAAGCGTGCCTATGCCATCGATGCTGATGCGCACCACATCGCCGTGCTTCAGCCACTGTGGTGGCGACAAGCCCATGCCCACGCCTGCCGGGGTGCCGGTGGCGATGATGTCGCCGGGCAGCAGCGTGATGCCGCGCGAGCAGGTCTCGATCAAGGTCGGCAGGTCGAAGATCAAGTCGGTGGTTCGCGCGTCCTGGCGCAACTCTTCGTTCACCCAGCAGCGCACGCGGGTGTCGCGGCCGTCCAGCTCGTCGGCGGTCACGATCACCGGCCCCATGGGGCAGAAGGTGTCGAAGCTCTTGCCCAGGTCCCACTGGCCGTGGCGCATCTGCACGTCACGCGCGGTCACGTCGTTGACGATGGTGTAGCCCCACACGTGCCGCATCGCGTCGGCCGCGGCGATGTTGCGCCCGCCGGTGCCGATGACGATGGCCAGCTCGGCCTCGTAGTCGATCTGCGACGAGATGGCCGCGCCGGGCAGACGCACCGTGCTGCCGTGCGCGACCACGGTTTGCGGCACCTTGGTGAAGACGATGGGCCAGGCGTCCACGGCCTGGGCGTTGTTCTTGAACACGGTGTCGCGCAGTTCTTTGGCGTGCGCGTGGTAGTTGCGGCCCACGCAGAACAGGTTGCGGCGCGGCGCGGGCAGGGGTGCGGCGAGCACCGCACCCGCCATGGGCAGCGTGGTGTCAACAGCCGGCAGGCTGGGCAGGCCGATGAGCGCCAGTGCGCCCAGACTGCCGTCGATGGCGAACAGCTCGATGCTCCGGGCATCGGTTGACAGGCGGCCCACGCGCAGCTGGCCTTGGTGGTGGATGACGGCAATGCGCACAGGCGGCTCCTGGACTGGTCAGAGTGAACTGACCAAATGCTACCATTTGGGCCCATGGACGCCATTGCACATCTCAGAGACACCATCCTCGACAAGCTGCGCGCCCGCGAGTGGCGCGCCGGCCACCGCCTGCCCACCGAGCGTGCGCTGAGCGATGAATTCAGCCTGAGCCGCAGCACCGTGCGCCGCTTGTTGGCCGACTTGAAGAGCAAGCGTCTGATCACGCAGAAGGTGGGCAGCGGCACCTATGTGGCCGAGCGCGTGCACGAAGCCCTGTTCGATCTGGCGCCCACGGGACAGTCCCTCGCTGTGAGCCCGGCCGAGCTGATGAGCGCCCGGCTGGTGCTGGAGCCGGCCATCATCGACATGGCGGTGGGCAATGCCACGTCCGACGACTTTGCTCGCATGGACGAGTGCAACCGCCGCGCCGAAGCGGCCAAGACGCTGGAGGACTTCGAGCGCTGGGACGCCGCGCTGCATGAGGCCATTGCGCAGGCGGCGCACAACGGTTTCATTGCCAGCGTGTTCAAGCTGATGAACGAAGCCCGTTCGCAAGGCGAATGGGGTGTGCTCAAGCGCCGCAGCGCCACGCCGGACAGGCGGCTTCAGTACCAGCAGCAGCACCGCGCCCTGGTCGAGGCCATCAAACAGCGCGATGCGCACAAGGCCAAAGCGCTGTCCTTGGCGCACCTGGTTCAGGTGCGCACCAACATGCTGGGCTATTGATGGAGACAATGGCCGGGCCCGGGGGCTGCGCTACAGTCGCCGCGAGTCTGTACCAAATCAGACCAATCAGAACCAATTGGAGACACCCATGCGTATCCACCCCGCCCGCCGTTCGCGGCTGACGCAAGCGCTGGCGGCAGCGGTCGTCACGCTGGTGGCGCACGGCCTGGCCGTGGCCCAGGACTACCCCGTCAAGCCCGTGCGCATCGTCGTGCCCTTCGCACCGGGGGGCTCGGCCGACGTGTTCGGCCGCTTCCTGGCGCAGCGCCTGCAGGAGTCCATGGGGCAGAGCTTTGTGGTCGACAACCGGCCCGGCGGCGGCTCGGTGATAGGCAGCGACGCCGTGGCCAAAGCCGCGCCCGACGGCTACACGCTGCTGGTGATGTCGAACACCCACACCGTGAACGAGTCACTGATCCCCACCAAGCCCTTCGCGCTGCTGCGCGACTTCGTGCCGGTGGCGCCCATCAATGCATCAGACCTCGTCCTGGTCACCAAGGCCGACTTGCCGGTGAAGACGCTGGCCGACCTGATCAAGATGGCCAAGGCCAAGCCCGGCTCGATGTCGTACGCCTCGTCAGGCCCTGGCACGCCGTACCACATGGCGGGTGAACTGTTCAAGGCCATGGCCGACATCCGCGTCGTCCACATTCCCTACCGGGGCAGCGCCGGCGCCCGCACCGACGTGCTCGGCGGCCAGCTGGAGATGATGTTCGACGCCATCCCGACCATGGCCGAGCACGCCAAGAGCGGCAAGGTGCGGGCCCTGGCCACCACCGGCAAGGCGCGCTCGGCCGTGCTGCCCGATGTGCCCACCATGTCCGAAGCGGGCGTGCCCGGCTACGAAGCCACGCTCTGGCTGGGTGTGCTGGCACCCAAGGGCACGCCGCGCGCCATCGTCGACAAGCTCAATGCCGAGATCAGCAAGGTCACGGCCAACCCCGAGGTGCGCCGCACCTGGGCCGCACAAGGCACGGCCGCGTTGACCATGGGGGTGGACGAGTTTTCGCGCTACGTGCAAGACGACATCACCAAGTGGGCGCGCATCGTGAAGATATCCGGCGCCACGGCAGACTGATGGCCGGCACCTTGCATCTGCTGTGTGCCGGCGCCGCCCAGGGCTTGGTCAAGGCGCTGGAAGTCGACTTCGCGGCCGAGACGGGTGCTGTGCTGCAGGCCCGCTTTGGCGCGGTGGGCGCCATGCAAGAAGCGCTGCTGGCGGGCGAGCCCTGCGACCTGCTGGTGCTGACGCAGTCCATGGTGGCCGCGCTGGCAGCCAGCGGCCAGGTGGACGGCAGCAGCAGCGCGGCGCTGGGCCGCGTGCGCACCGGTGTGGCCGTGCGCAGCGGCGATGCGCTGCCTGATGTGTCCACTCCCGAGGCTTTGAAGGCCCTGCTGTTGGCGTCGGGCGGCATCTACTTTCCCGACCCGCTGCGCGCCACCGCCGGTATCCACTTCGCCAAAGTGATGCGGCAACTGGGCGTGCATGACGAACTGGCGGCTCGCTTTCGCACCTTCCCCAACGGGGCCACCGCCATGCGCGAACTGGCAGCATGCACCGAGCCCCGCATGGTCGGCTGCACGCAGGTCACCGAGGTTCTTTACACGCCCGGCGTGCAGTCGGCGGGCCTGCTGCCGCCCCAGTTTGAACTGGCCACGGCCTACACCGCCGCGGTGTGTACAAAGGCCCAGCATCCGGCGCTTGCCGCCGCGCTGCTGGCACGATTGACGGGCCCCCAGGCGCTGGCGCTGCGCCAGGCCGGCGGTTTTGAAGCTTGAACAACAAGGAGTCACCCCATGAAGAGACGACACATCCTGACTGCCCTGCCTGCTGCCCTGTGGCTGCCGGGTACGGTGCGCGCGCAGACTTTTCCTTCCAAGACACTGCGCTACATCGTGCCCGTGTCGGCCGGTGGCGGCAGTGACTTGGTGGGCCGCACGGTCACCGAGCGCTGGGGCAAGGCCCTGGGGCAGAGCTTCGTGGTGGAAAACATCGGCGGCGGCGGTGGCGCCATCGCGTGCCAGACCACCGCCCGGGCCGCGCCCGACGGATACACGCTGATGCAAGGTTATGTTGCCACCCACGGCACCAGCCCCGCCACCCGCAGCAAGCTGCCCTACGACCCGATCAAGGACTTCACGATGGTGGGCATGATCGGCGCCACGCCGAATGTGCTGGTGGTCAACAGCCAACTGCCGGTCAACACGATCACCGAATTCACGGCCTATTTGCGCAAGTTCCCCGGCAAGGTCAGCTATGGCTCGGCGGGACAGGGCTCGCTGACGCACCTGACGATGGAGCTGTACAAGCACGCCATCAATGTGTTCATGGTGCACCTGCCTTACCGGGGCATCGCGCCGGCTTTTTCCGACTTGCTGGGCTTCCAGACCCAGGCCATGTTCCCGGGTCTGGCGGCAGCGCTGCCGCACATCCGGTCTGGCCGGGTGCGCGCGCTGGCCGTCACCGGCACGGCGCGGCACCCGCTGCTCAAGGACACGCCGACCATGGTCGAGGCCGGCTTCAAGGGCTTCGACGCCCAACAGTGGTACGGCGTGGTCGGCCCAGCGGGCTTGCCCGCGCCGGTGTTGAAGACGCTGAACGAATCACTCAACGGCATCCTCACCGCCGCCGACCTGCGCGAGAGGCTGTCGGCCGAGGCCGTGGAGCCCATGCCGATGACGCCCGAGGCCTTTGGCCGCTTCATACGGGCCGACATCGCGCGTTGGACGGCGCTGGCCAAGGAAAAGAAGATCGACCTCGACTCCTGAGCGTGCCTGCCCACCCACCCCCAGACCGGAGACTGCCCACCATGACCTGCCCACAGCCCAGCCGTCCGTTGACGCGGCGGACCCATCGTCGCCAGGCCCTGGTGGTCCTGGCCAGCGCCGTGGCCGCACTGGCCTGCAGCGCCGTGCAAGCCCAGGCCGACTACCCCAACCGCCCGATCCGCATCGTCGTGCCGTTTTCGCCCGGCGGCGCGGTGGACGGGCCCACCCGCGTGGTGGCGCAGGAGCTGAGCAAACGCCTGAAGCAGCAGGTCAACATCGAGAACAAGCCCGGCGCCGGCGCCACCATAGGCAGCGCCGAAGTCGCCAAGGCCCCGGCGGACGGCTACACGCTGCTATTGGCCTCGCAAACCAACGCCATCAGCGCCAGCCTCTACCCCAAGCTGCCCTTCGCGCCCATCGATGACTTTGTCGGCATCAGCCTGCTCGGCCGCGAGCCCGGTGTGCTGGTGGTGCATCCCAGCACCCCGTACAAGACCGTCGCTGAACTGGTGGCTGCCGCCAAGGCCAAGCCGGGTGAGCTGAACTACGCCAGTTCAGGCAATGGCAGCGGGCAGCACTTGTTCATGGCGCAGTTCGCCAGCATGGCCGGTGTCAAGCTCACCCACGTGCCCTACCGCGGCAGTGCCCAGGCCACCAACGACTTGATCGCCGGTGTGGTGCAGATGTCCATACCCGGCACGGCGGCCATGGTGCAGCACATCAGGGCCGGCAAGCTGCGCCCGCTGGCCACCACCGGCAGCACGCGCAGCCCGCAACTGCCCGATGTGCCCACGCTGGCCGAAAGCGGCCTGAGCAACTTTGCCGCCTATGTGTGGATGGGCTTGCTGGCACCCAAGAGCACGCCCGCGCCCATCATCGAGCGGCTGCACCGCGAGCTGAAAGCGGTGATGGCCCAGCCCGAGGTGAAAGCCTATTTTGTCGAGGCCGGCATCGAGTCCGTGGCCTCCACCCCGGCCGAGATGGACAAGTACTTCCGCGACGAGCGCGACCACTGGGCGCGCATCGTCAAGGAAAGCGGCGCCAAAGTTGATTGACCCTTCGATTGAACGAAACACAGGACCCCTTATGACCGCAGTCACCGGCCAGGAACACTGGACCACCAAACCCACCGCCGACGGCGATGTGAAACTCTTTCTGTGGGAAAAGTTTGTCGGCTCGCCCGACGGCAAGCCTGCCGTGCTGTTTGTGCACGGTTCGTCCATGGCCAGCCAGCCCACCTTCGACCTCAGCGTGCCCGGCCGCCCCGACAGCAGCGTGATGGACTGGTTTGCGCAGCAGGGCTTTGTGTGCTGGTGCGTGGACATGGAGGGTTATGGTCGCAGCGCCAAGCACCGCGACATCTATTGCGACATCGCCAATGGTGCGGCCGACCTGGCCGCCGCCACCGACCACATCTTCGCCACACGCGGTGTGCGCAGCTTCCTCACCTACGGCATCAGCAGCGGCGCCCTGCGCGCAGCACTCTTCGCGCAGAACCACCCCGACCGCGTCGAGCGCCTGGCTCTGGACGCCTTTGTGTGGACAGGCGAGGGCGCGCCCACGCTGGAGCAGCGGCGCAAGAAGCTGCCCGAGTTCATCGCCACCAAGCGCCGCCCCATAGACCGCGCCTTCGTGTGCAGCATCTTCTCGCGCGACCACGCCGACTGCGCTGATGCCAACACCGTCGAGGCCTTTGCCGACGCCATCCTGGCGCTGGACGACAGCATGCCCAACGGCACCTACATCGACATGTGCAGCAAGCTGCCGGTGGTTGATCCGCTGAAGATCAACGTGCCCACGCTAGTGCTGCGCGGCCAGTTCGACGGCATTGCCGGCTTCGACGACCTCTTGCAGTTCTTCAAGCTGCTGCCGCACCCGGACAAACAATTCACCGTGCTCAACGGCATCAGCCACGCCAGTTTTCAGCAGAAGAACTACCGCATGGTCTACCAGATACTGCACGCGTACTTCACGCAGCCGGAGCCGGCGTATACCGACTACGCGGCGCACTGAGCGGACTGGGGTCACAGGGACTGGGGTCAAGTCTCTCCTATTACATTCACGGCCATGTCCAGACCCTTGCGCATCGAGTTCCCCGGCGCCGTCTACCACGTCACCTCGCGTGGCGACCGTCGCGAGCCGATTTACCGGGACGACATTGACCGACAGTGCCAGCTCGATGTGCTCGCCGAAGCGCTGGCGCGCTTCGATGCCAGCGTCATTGCGTACTGCCTGATGGGCAACCACTACCACCTCGTCCTGCAGTCGCACTCGGGGCAGTTGTCGCGGCTGATGCGGCACCTCAACGGTGTCTACACCCAGGCCTTTAACCGGCGGCACGGCCTGGTCGGGCATCTGTTCCAGGGGCGGTTCAAGGCGCTGCTGGTGGACCGTGACAGCTACCTGTCGGCCCTGTGCCGCTACGTGGAGCGCAACCCGGTGGCCGCCGGGCTCGTGCCGCGCCCAGCGGACTGGCGCTGGTCGAGTTGTCGCGCGCATGTCGGGCTCGAAGTGGCGCCGTCCTGGTTGTCCGTTGACGAACTGCACGGCGTCATGCTGGGCCGCGTGGCGACGTCGCGACGCGACCAAGGCCTGGCCGCGCGGCGCTACGCTGCGCTGGTGGGTACGGAACAGCAGTCTGACGTGGACTTCTGGAAGTCGCACCTGCGAGGCCAAATCTACCTCGGCGACGACGACTTCGTGGCACGCATGCAGGCACGCGCCGCGCCGGCAGCCCGCCGATCACGGGATGTTCCTGCACGACAACGCCTGGCCGCGGCGCGGGGCCCGGACAACTGGGCCGAATGGCTGCAGGCGCACGAAGGGCGTCGCGCGCAGGCCCTGCATGCCGCCTACCGGGCTGGCTGGAAGACGATGCCGGGGCTGGCGGCCGATTGCGGACTTTCGGTCGCGCATGTGAGCCGGTTGATTCGGGCTGCAGAGGCGGGTGATGAGAGAGGAGAGACCTGACCCTTGACGATCCTCAAGCGCTGGCCTTGCGCAGCGCCTGTCGCAGGTCGGCCATCAGGTCGTCGGGATGCTCCAGGCCCACCGACAGTCGGACCAATCCTTCGTCAACGCCAAAACGCTGGCGCATCGCGGGTGTGACGCCTGAATGCGTGGTTGACGCGGGATGGCAGATGAGGGTCTCGGTGCCGCCCAGGCTGACGGCGGACTTCATGAGCTGCAGCGCGTCGATGACGCGAAACGCCGCGTCGCGGCCGCCGGGAACGACGAACGAAAAGGTCGATCCCGCGCCCGAACAGAAGCGGTGGTAGGTGTGCAGAAGGTGCTTGTCGGTGATCAGGTCCGGGTGGTTCACCTTGCTCACCAGCGCCGGGTTGGCGGCCAGCCAGTGTGCGATCTTGCTGGCCGAGTCGGCCGCGTAGCGCATGCGCAGCTCCAGCGTTTCGAGCGAGCGCGCGAGCATCCAGCAGGTGTGCGGGTCCAGCTGTGAGCCGGTGGCGCTGCGCACGCCGCGCACCTGGTCAACGATCGACTTCACGCCCGCCACGGCGCCGGCCACCAGGTCGCTGTGGCCGCCGACGTACTTGGTCAAGGAGTACACGCACAGGTCCACACCGTGCGTGCAGGGCTGGCAGAACACCGGCCCGAGCATGGTGTTGTCGCAGACGATGAGCGGGCGCACCAGCGCCTTGGCGGCGTGCAGATGAACGGCACGGTGCACGATCTCGAAGTCGATCAGGTCGTTGGTCGGATTGCTCGGCGACTCGACATACACCATCGCCACCCGACCCAGCTTGGCCGCCTCGGTCAGGCAGCGCTGCATCGCGTCGAGCGAGGCGTTGTGGGGCAGTTCAACGAGCTTGATTCCCCACTGCGACAGCAGCCTGCGCAGCAAGGTCTCGGTACCGCCGTACAGCGGCATGCTGTGCACCACCACGTCACCCGGCCTGCACAGCGCCCACAGGCTGGCCGAGATCGCCGCCATGCCGCTTGAAAACGCGGCCGCCGATTCGCCGCCGTCGTACAGGGCGAAGCGCCGCTCGAAGATCTCCATGTTGGGGTGATTGAAGCGGCTGTAGACCAAGCCGGCCGACTCCTGGCCCTGGTCCAGCGGCACGCGTCCGGCAGTCTGGTCGAAGAAGTGGGCACCGGCCTGCGCGTCGGGGAACACGAAGGTGGAGGTCAGAAAGACGGGTGGCTTGACCGCACCTTCGGACAGGCGCGGGTCGTACCCATAGCCCATCATGAGCGATTGCTTGCTCAGCGGGTGGCCGTCGATGTCGCGCTTGTAGATGTTTTTCATGCTGGACCTCCGGGCGCCGCCGCCCCACATGGCTGGAACACGTGTTTGCTCACCGACTGCGCACCCGCTGTGCCACAGCTGAGTGCCGGCGCAACTTGACTCCCGTGGCGAAGGGTTCTGACGTGGCGTTGGCGCAGTTGCAGCGGATGCTACAGCGCGACCCACAAGCCAGCGTTTGAGAATGAGAACAACACAGCGTGCCTCACCACGCTAGAACGCATAGGCCACACCGAGTACGCCCGACAGCGTGGTTTCCTGGCGCGTCAGCGGGCTGCTGCGGGCGTCGCCCTGCAAGCTGCTGGCCGACACCGCCAGCGTGGCCGATAGGCGTCGGTTGAAGATATGGGTGAGGGCGGCATTGGCGCGCACGTCGCGCACGCCGCCGCCGGCGTTGTAGACGCGGTAGCCGCTGCTGCGTGACTGCGCTGGGGTGACGCCGAAGTAGGCCTGCATGTGCTCGGCGTTGGCCAGCGTCATGGCCAAGCCCATGCCCAAGCGCCATTCCGGGGCCAGCATGGTGCCGTGGCCGGCGCCCAGGTCCACCACCAGGCCTTTGCCCTCGTTGCCCGATCCGTAGCGCAGCGTCGAGCTGTAGAACACGTCGCCCGCGGCGTAGTTGGCAAAGGCGCTGGCCTCGGCCTTGGCGTCGATGTCGCCCATGCCGCGCAAGGCCCGCGACCGGCTCTCGGAGCGGCCCAGGTCCAGCACCAGGCGCAACCCGTACTGCCATGGCAGCGAGCTCGACAGGTTGATGCCCACGCCGTTGGTCACACCAGCAAACCAGCCGTTGGCCCACTGGTAGTCCAGCACCGGCACCAGCAGCGAGCGGCGCTGGTCCGAGCCGCGGTACTCGGTGCCCGCCAGCAGGGCCGCGCCGACGGTGCCGCCGTCCTGGCCTGGCGCGGCGCCGTACAGGCGCACGGCGTCGAAGGCCTGGGCGAAGCTCATCGGCGTTGTCAGAAGCAGGCCGACGGCACAGGCCAGACGGCGAAGAATCGGGGTGGTGTAGCGCATGACAACATCCTACTGTGCCCCTGTGCATGGCCGCAGGGGTTTGTATTCCTACAATGCCTGTGCATGAACGCAGACCCGACACAAGCACCGCCCGCAGACCCCGACCCCATCGAGACGGCAGAGTGGCTGGCCGCCTTCGACGCGGTGTTGGCCCAGGCCGGCCCGGCGCGTGCACGCCAGTTGCTGGACCACCTGGCGCAGCGCGCGCGCCAGCCTGCGGTGGGCTGGGAGCCGCCGCGCGGCACGGCCTACGTCAATAGCATTCCGGTCGACCGCCAGCCGGCATTCCCTGGCGATCTGGCCATCGAAGAACGCCTGGCGTCCATCATGCGCTGGAACGCCCTGGCCATGGTGGTGCGCGCCAACCAGGCGCATGGCGAACTGGGTGGCCACATCGCCAGCTACGCCAGCGCGGCGGATTTGTTCGAGGTCGGCTTCAACCATTTCTTTCGCGCCCGCACCGACACCTTCGGCGGCGACTTGGTGTTCTACCAACCGCACTCCGCACCCGGCATCTATGCGCGGGCCTTTCTGGAGGGCCGCTTGCAGGCGCAAGACCTGGCGCACTACCGGCAAGAGATCACCGCGACCCGTGTCGGCGCGCGGGGCCTCGCGAGCTACCCGCACCCGTGGCTGATGCCCGACTTCTGGCAGTTCCCCACCGGCTCGATGGGCATCGGCCCCATCAGCTCGATCTACCACGCGCGCTTCTTGCGTTACCTGCAACACCGCGGTGTGCTGGCCGACCCCGGCCGGCGCGTCTGGGGTGTGTTCGGCGACGGCGAGATGGACGAGCCCGAGAGCATGAGCGCGCTGACGCTGGCCTCGCGCGAGAGTCTGGACAATCTTGTCTGGGTGGTGAACTGCAACCTGCAGCGCCTGGACGGCCCGGTGCGCGGCAACGGCCGCATCATCGACGAGCTGGAGGCGCTGTTTGCAGGTGCCGGTTGGCGCGTCATCAAGCTGGTGTGGGGGTCGGACTGGGACGGCCTGTTTGCCCGCGACCAAACCGGCGCCTTGCTGCGCGCTTTTGCCGGCACCGTGGACGGCCAGTTCCAGACCTTCGCGGCCAAAGACGGCCGCTACAACCGCGACCACTTCTTCGGCCAGACGCCTGAGTTGGCCGCGCTGGCGCAAGGCTTGACCGACGAGCAGATCGACCGCCTGAAACGCGGCGGGCACGACCTGGTGAAGATCCATGCCGCCTACGCCGAAGCGCTGAAGACCACGGGCCGGCCGGTGGTGATTCTGGCGCACACCAAGAAGGGCTACGGCATGGGCGAATCGGCCCAGGGCCGCATGACCACGCACCAGCAGAAGAAGCTGGGCGACGATGACCTGATCGCTTTTCGCAACCGCTTTCAACTGCCGTTGAGCGACGAGCAGGCGCGCGGCCTGAAGTTCGTCAAGCCCGCCGCCGACGCGCCCGAGATGCGCTACCTGCACGCGCGCCGCGCCGCCCTGGGCGGCAGCCTGCCCGTGCGCGTGACGACGGCCCCGGCCGTGCCCGTGCCGCCACTGGCCCAGTACGCGGCGTTTGCACTGCAGGCCGACGGCAAGGAAATGAGCACCACCATGGCCTTTGTGCGCCTGCTGGGTGGCTTGCTGAAGGACGCCGCCCTGGGCCCGCGCGTGGTGCCCATCGTGGCCGACGAGGCACGCACCTTCGGCATGGCCAACCTGTTCAAGCAGATCGGCATCTACAGCAACGTGGGTCAGCACTACGAGCCCGAGGACATCGGCTCGGTGCTGAGCTACCGCGAGGCCAAAGACGGGCAGATACTGGAAGAAGGCATCAGCGAGGCCGGCGCGCTCAGCTCCTGGGTGGCCGCGGCCACCAGCTACAGCGTGCACGGTGTGGCCATGCTGCCGTTCTACATCTACTACTCGATGTTCGGCTTCCAGCGCGTGGGCGACCTCATCTGGGCCGCCGCCGACCAGCGCGCGCGCGGCTTCTTGCTGGGCGCCACGGCGGGGCGCACCACGCTGGGCGGTGAGGGCCTGCAGCACCAGGACGGTAGCAGCCTGCTGGTGGCCGCGCAGGTGCCCAACTGCCGCGCCTACGACCCCGCCAGCGCCGGCGAGCTGGCGGTGCTGCTGGACCACGGCATGCGCCAGATGCTGCAAGAGCAACAGGACGTTTTCTACTACCTGACGCTGATGAACGAGAACCAGCCCCAGCCCAGCCTGCCGGCGGGTGTGGCGGCCGACGTGGTGCGCGGCCTGTACCGGGTTGCAACGGCCGATGCCGCGCTGCAAGTGCGGCTGCTGGGCTCGGGCACGCTGCTGGTCGAGGTGCAACACGCCGCCCTGATGTTGCGTGACGACTGGGGCGTTGCGGCCGAAGTTTGGAGTGCCACCAGCTACAGCGAGCTGGCCCGCGACGCGCGGGAGTGCCAGCGCTGGAACCGGCTGCATGCCACGGCCGCACCGCGGCTCAGCCACCTGCAGACGTGTCTGGCTGGAACGGCGCCCGTGGTGGCCACCAGCGACTGGGTCTGCGCCTGGCCGCACAGCGTGGCGGCTTACCTGGACGCGCCTTTCACAGCGCTGGGCACCGACGGCTTTGGTCGCAGCGACACCCGCGCGGCGCTGCGCGGCTTCTTCGAAATCGACCGCCGCCATGTGGTGCTGGCAGCGCTGGCTGCCTTGGCGCGGGCCGGCGTTGTCGACGCAGCGCTGGCCGACCAGGCCGTTGCTCGCTACGGCATCGACGCCGAAGCGCCGCCGTGCTGGCAGGTCTGAAACCCGCGCATCAGCGCCAGTGCACCAAGGCCGGCGCCGCGGAGCGCGATCGGGTGCGGACCTTCGACCGCAAGATGCGCCAGCTCCCAGAGGATAGGATTTTCAAACGCTCTTTTTCCTTCCCCATGGCACCCTGAAAACGGCAGAACGCGGCGCCCGACTGCGTTTGAATCTGTCTTTGAAGGCAGCCCAGATCTGTTGGGCGTTGACAGCCCAGCCGAAAAGCGTCTTTCCGGGCGTCGTCTACGGGTTACCCCTGGTCGCCAGGCTGCATGCATCGGACCCGCAAACCCTCGGACGCGGCCGACTCCAGCGGCCCTGGGCGCCGGGC
>JANOLY010000190.1:0-15081 GCA_031420055.1 Burkholderiales bacterium
CGCCACAGCTCGTCGACGGCGTCGGCAATGGCGTCGCTCAAGTCGAAATCGCGCTTTTCCTCGAAGGCGTGCCAGCGCTGTTCCACCGGGAACAGGCGCCCCGAAACCATGATCACCGGCGCCGGCCCACGCACAGACTCAAAGTGCCGCGCAAAGCGGTCTGCGTCGATGGTGGCCGAGGTGACGATGACCTTCAGATCGGGCCGCCGCGGCAGCAACTGGCGCAGGTAGCCGAGCAGGAAGTCGATGTTCAGGCTGCGCTCGTGCGCCTCGTCGATGATCAGCGTGTCGTAGCCGCGCAGCAGCGGGTCGCGCTCGGTTTCGGCCAGCAAGATGCCGTCGGTCATCAGCTTCACCGACGCGCCCGGCTGGATGCGGTCTTGAAACCGCACCTTGAAGCCCACCACCTCGCCCAGCGGCGAGTTCAGCTCTTGCGCGATGCGCTTGGCCACGCTGCTGGCGGCAATGCGCCTGGGCTGGGTGTGGCCGATGAGCCCCGTACCACCCGCGCCGAGGCCGCGGCCCAGTTCGAGCACGATCTTGGGCAACTGGGTGGTCTTGCCCGAGCCGGTCTCGCCACAGACGATGACCACGGGGTTGTCGCGGATGGCGCGCGCTATCTCGTCGCGCCGGGCGGATACCGGCAGCGATTCGGGATAGTGGATGGGCGGGATGGGTTGCGCCGGGGCGGCGCGTCGGGTCGGGGTCACGGGGGGCGGATTATGTCCGCCCCCCGTTTTGTCACATCGAGTAGGCCATGACGTTGAGCACGGCACCCTGCGGGTCTTGCAGCACCGCCATGCGGCCCACGCCGGGGATGTCCATACCCGGCATCAGCGTTTTGCCACCTAGCGAGGTACAAAGCGCCAGCGTCTCTTCGACATTGTTCACCGTGACATAGCAGCCCCAGTGCGGCGGCATCGGTGGCGCACCGGGTGGCGTACCCATGATGCCTGCCACCGAGGTCTCGCCGACCTTGGTGACGATGTAGGGGCCGGTGCCCATGTCCATTTCCTGCGTCGTCCAGCCGAACAACTGGCTGTAGAAGGCTGCAGCCGCGACGGGGTCGCTGGTGGTCAATTCGCTCCAGCTGAAAGCACCGTGGGTCTTGTACGCGTCCATGCGGCTCTCCGAGGTAGTGGAAGGGCAAACATGCTGCTGCACAATCCGCCGCAACATGAGCCTCGTTTTCCCGCACACCTTTGTCCCTTGGTTTCGCGCCGTGGCGCCCTACATCCACGCCTACCGCGGCAAGACGTTCGTGGTGGCGGTGGCCGGCGAGATGATCGCTGCCGGCAAGCTCAACACCTTCGTGCAAGACCTGTCCATCCTGCACGCCATGGGCATCAAGCTGGTGCTGGTGCATGGCTTTCGGCCGCAGGTGAACGAGCAGCTTGCGGCCAAGGGCCATGTCTGCCGCTTCAGCCACGGGCTGCGCATCACCGACCCGGTGGCGCTGGACGCGGCGCAAGAGGCCGCGGGGCAGCTGCGCTTCGAAATCGAGGCCGCGTTTTCGCAAGGCCTGCCCAACACGCCCATGGCCAACGCCACCGTGCGCGTGGTGTCGGGCAACTTCCTCACGGCGCGGCCGGTGGGCATCGTGGACGGCGTGGACTTCATGCACAGCGGGCTGGTGCGCCGGGTGGACCAGGCGGCCATACGGCGCGCCATCGACATTGGCGCGCTGGTGCTGCTCAGTCCGTTCGGCTTTTCCCCCACCGGTGAGGCCTTCAACCTGACCATGGAAGAGGTGGCCACCTCCACGGCCATCGCGCTGCAGGCCGACAAGCTGGTCTTCATGACCGAGATCGCTGGCATCCACGAAAGCCAGGACGACCCGGAAAGCGCCATCGACACCGAACTGGCCCTGGCCGACGCGCGGCGCCTGTTGGCCAGCCTGCCCGCGCCGACCCAGCCCACCGACACGGCGTTTTACCTGCGCCATTGCGTGATGGCCTGCGAAGGCGGCGTCGAGCGTTCGCACATCCTGCCCTTTGCCACCGACGGCGCGCTGCTGCTCGAGGTGTTCACGCACGACGGCGTCGGCACGATGGTGGTGGACGAAAAGCTGGAAAGCCTGCGCGAGGCGACTTCCGACGACGTTGGCGGCATCCTGCAACTCATCGAACCGTTTGAACGCGACGGCACTCTGGTGCGGCGAGGCCGCACCGAGATCGAACGCGACATCGCCACCTACACCGTCATCGAACACGACGGCATCATCTTTGGCTGCGCCGCGCTGATGCCCTACCCGGAAGCCCGCACTGCCGAGATGGCCGCGCTGACCGTGTCGCCGCTGTCGCAAGGCCAGGGCGACGGTGAACGCATCTTGAAGCGCGTCGAGCAACGCGCCAAGGCCGCCGGCCTGGACAGCTTGTTTGTGCTCACCACCCGCACCATGCACTGGTTTATCAAGCGTGGATTCACGCAAGTCGACCCCGACTGGCTGCCCGAAGCCCGCAAGAAGAAATACAACTGGGACCGGCGCTCGCTGGTCATGGTCAAGAAACTGCTTTGATCACGGAGATTCTCATGGCACGAATGGTTCAGTGTGTACACCTCAAGAAGGAAGCCGAGGGCCTGGGGTTTTCTCCTTACCCGGGTGAGTTGGGCAAGCGTATTTACGACAGCGTCAGCAAAGAGGCTTTCGAGCTGTGGAAGAAGCACCAGACCATGCTCGTGAACGAAAACCGGCTGAACCTGGCCGATGCACGGGCACGCCAATATCTGGCACGGCAGATGGAACAGTTTTTCTTCGGCGATGGTGGTGACAAGCCCATGGGTTATGTGCCGCCGACGCCATGATTTATCTCAGTGCCGACGCGCGGTGATAGCATGCGCGCTTCGCCCATCTGAACGGAGATACTCATGACCACATTGAAAGAACTGCTCGCCCAAGAAGAACAACTGGTCGCTCAACGGGAATCGCTGGGGCGACAAATTGCCGCGGCCAAACTGGCCGAGCGGGCCGGCGCCATCACCGAAGTCAAGGCCTTGATGGCTGCGCATGGGCTGAGCCTGGCTGATCTGGGCTCGCGCGGCGCTGCTGCGCCCAAGGCCGCTGCAGCCAAGAAGGTCGCCGCCAAGTACCGAAATACCGCCACTGGAGACAGCTGGTCGGGCCGCGGTCTGCAGCCCAATTGGCTGAAGCGGGCGCTGGTCGATGGCCGGTCGCTCGACGAGTTCAAGGTCTGACCGAGCACGGGGCGCCTGTTGTGCCCAAGACCGACCCCTTGAACACGGGGCGAAAGGGCTAGCACCGACTCGCACCCACGACAGCCGCCGCTAGCATCGCAGGGTGACCATCGGACTCCCCTGCAGTGAACAAAACCAGCGCCGTGCGCACCTTGCTTGACCTGGGCGCTGGCTTGAACGGCACGACGGCGCTGGCCCTACGCTTGCTTGCAGTGGGAGCGGCCTGCCTCGTGCTCGGGCTGGTGGGCGGGCTGTCCCAGGGGCTAGCGCCCTGGGGCGCGCTGTCGCTGTGCGCCGGGGTGGGATTGGCCGCCTCGTTGCGCTGGGGACGCAAGGTGCTGGCAGGTGCTGGCGCGGGTTTGCTGATCGCCCTGCTGGCGCTGGGACAACCACCGGCCGGAGCCGCCTTTGCTGCGGCGGTGCTGCTGATCACTTGCGCACTGGCACACGCCGCGCTGACACGGGCTGGCTTCGACGCCCGACTGGACCGCGCCTGGGACGTGGGCGCCCTGGCGGTGGCCGTGGCGGTGGCCGCCGCACTGCCCGGCGCCCTGCTGATGGCAGTGTGGGTCACGGCGACGACGCAGCGCACGCCGCTGGCCGCCGTCGCGCTGGGCTGGGCTGTGTTGTGCCTGGGCATGCTGCTGGCGGCACTGCCGATGTTGTCCATCGAGCGGCGAGCGTTGCAGGCCATCCAACCGGAATCGCCCTGGCTCGAAACGGCGCTGGGCGCGGCAGCGGTCGCAGCCGTGCTCTTGTCCTTGTGGATGGTTGCCGGCACCAGCACGGCCTCGGCCTCGGTACCGGCGTACCTGCCGCATGTGATGGTGGTGGCACTCGCACTGCGCCGCAGGCTGGCGCTGGCCAGTTCGGCGCTGCTGCTGGCGACGCTGCTGGTGGCAGGCCTGGCCGACCAGGGCCTGCTGTTATGGGGTCCCGGTGGCGCCGTGAAGGCCCCGCTGGCCGCGTGGACGGGCTCGGCCCTGGCTCTGCTGCTGGCTGTCCACGCCGCCATGGTCGACACGCGCGGCCGCTCGCAACGCTGGGAATGGGCGCTGGATGGCTCCCGCCTGGGCGTGGCCGACTGGTCCTTGACGGACCAGCGGGGCTTTGCGTCGACCGCATGGCGCACGCTGACGGGACACCCGGCGCAGTCCTGGACCGCCGCCGCATGGCTGAGCCAGGTGCATCCGGAAGACCGCGCAAGTGTCGAGCTGGGCATCGCGACACTCGCCCGTGGTGAGGCTGGCCGGCAGCAGATCGAACTGCGCATGCCGGCCGACCCGGGCTGGCGCTGGCTCGAAGCGACCCTGCTGGTGACAGAGCGCGACAGCCAAGGTCGGCCGACCCGGCTGCTCGCCACATTGGCCGACATCCAGGAGCGTCGCGAGGCGCTCGAGCGCCAACGCATGTCCTCCAGCCTGTTCCAGCATCTGCACGAGGGCCTGCTGATCACCGACGCCGAGCTGCGCGTGCTGGACGTGAACCAGGCCTATTCACAGATCCTGGGCGTCAACCGCGACGAGGTGATGGGCACCGTGCCGTCGCTGTTGCGTCCCCATCCAGCCGACCCCATCGCCCGCCAGCAGCGCGCCACCATGTGGGCGGGCGTGGCCGAAAGTGGCCACTGGCGCGGTGAGCTGTTCGAGCGTCGCCGCAGCGGCGAGCTGTGCACCTTGCAGGCCACGATCTCCACGGTGCTGGGCCCGGCGGGAGACCTGCGTTACCACGTGCTGGTGCTGTCGGACATCACGGTGCAGCGGGTGCAGCGCGAACAACTTGAGCGACAGGCGCACTTCGATGAATTGACGCGCCTGCCCAACCGGACCCGGCTGTCGCAGTTGCTGGACGAGGCCATGCTGGCCGCCGACCGCGACGGCTACCTGCTGGTGGTGTGCTACCTGGACCTGGACCGTTTCAAGCCGGTGAACGACCGCTTCGGCCATGCCGCCGGCGACCGCTTGCTGGCCGAACTGGCGGGCCGGCTGCGCAGCTCGCTGCGCAGCCGCGAGCTGTGGGAAGACTCTGCCGCCCGGCTGGGTGGCGACGAGTTCGTGCTGCTGCTGCGTGCCGGCACGCTGGATGAAGCCCGCATGGCGGTCGAGCGCGTGCTGCGGGTGGTGTCGCTGCCCTACCTCATCGACCCGAACCAGGACCCGGTGCAGGTGACGGCCAGCATGGGCGCCACCGTCTACCCCATAGACCGCAGTGACGCCGACACACTGCTGCGACATGCCGACCACGCCATGTACGGCGCCAAGCAGGCCGGGCGCAACGGCTACTTGTTCTTTGACGCCGAACACCGCCGCCGCGCCGAAGAACGCGTGATGGCCATAGGCCGGGTGCAGGAGGCGCTGGACCTGCAGGAGTTCGCGCTGCACTACCAGCCCAAGGTGGACATGCGCACCGGCCGCGTACTGGGCTTCGAAGCCTTGCTGCGCTGGGAACACCCGCAGCAGGGCTTGATCGCGCCGATGCAGTTCCTGCCGCTGATCGAAAACACGGGGCTGTCGTCGCGCGTGGGCGACTGGGTGCTGTCGCAGGCGCTGGACCACCTGGCGCTGTGGCGGCGCGACGGCCTGGACATCTCGGTCAGCGTCAACATCTCGGCGCGCCACCTGCAGGAGCCGGACTTCGCGCTGCGCCTGTCGGAGCTGCTTGCCCGGCACGCCGACCCCATTGCCACGCACCTGGAGCTGGAGATGCTGGAGACCGCCGCCCACGCCGACATCGAAGCCACCTCGGCGCTGGTCGGGCGCTGCCAGGCCCTGGGCGTGCGCTTTGCGCTCGACGACTTCGGCACCGGCTACTCCACGCTGACCTATCTCAAGCGGCTGCCGGTGGACGTGCTGAAGATCGACCGTTCCTTCGTGCACCACATGCTGGACGACGCCCAGGACCGGGCCATCGTCGAAGGCGTGATCGGCCTGGCGCGCACCTTCGGCTGCGTGGTGGTGGCCGAGGGTGTGGAATCGCCGGCACAGGCCCGCACCTTGCTGGAACTGGGCTGCGAGATCGGCCAGGGCACGGGCGTGGCCGCACCCATGCCGTCGGACCTGGTGGCCCCGTGGGTGCGCGACTACCGCGGCATGTTCGCGCTGGCGCAGGCCGAGGTGAGCACGCTGCTGCCCGTGGGGCCGGCCGCGCCCGTGGCGCCCGCGCGCGGCCGCTAGACTTGCCCGGGTGATCCCTCCCGGCTTTTTGCAAGACCTGCTGACCCGCGTCGACATCGCCGAGGTCGTGGGCCGGCATGTCGAGCTCAAGCGCGGCGGCGCCAACCTGATGGGGCTGTGCCCCTTCCACACCGAAAAGTCGCCCAGCTTCTCGGTCAGCCCGGCCAAACAGTTCTATCACTGCTTTGGATGCGGGGCCAGCGGCGACGCCATCCGCTTCCTCACCGAACACCTGGGACTGAGCTTTGTCGAAGCCGTGCGCGACCTCGCGCAGGGCGCGGGCATGCAGGTGCCCGAAGAGCAGGTCAGCGCCGACGAACGCGAGCGCCGCGACACCCTGCGGCAACGGCGCTTGTCGCTGGGCGCCGTGCTCAGCAGCGCGGCCGACTTCTACCGCAGCCAGCTCAGCGCCAGCCCGCGCGCCATCGACTACCTCAAGCGCCGCGGCTTGACGGGCGCCGTGGCAGCACGTTTCACCCTGGGTTTTGCGCCGCCGGGTTGGCGCACGCTGGCAGGCGTCTTCCCCAGCTACGACGAGCCGCTGCTCGAAGAAGCCGGCCTGGTGCGCCAGCGCGCACCCGACGACGCGGCCGATACGGCCGACCACCCGACCACGTCGCCGCGCGAGACTGAACAAGCCCGCGAGCAGGCCCGCGACAAAGACCGCGACCGCGGCCGCTACGACTGGTTTCGCGAACGCATCATGTTCCCTATCCGCTCGGTGTCGGGCGAGGTCATAGGCTTCGGCGGGCGCGTGCTCGACGACAGCAAGCCCAAGTACATCAACTCGCCCGAGACGCCGCTGTTCAGCAAGGGGCGCGAGCTGTATGGCTTGTTCGAGGCGCGCCAGGCCCTGCGCGACAAAGGCTATGCACTGGTCGTCGAGGGCTACATGGACGTGGTGGCGCTGGCCCAGAAGGGCTTTGCCAACGCCGTGGCCACGCTGGGCACGGCGTGCACGGCCGAGCACGTGCAAAAGCTCTTTCGCTTCACCGATGCGGTGGTCTTCAGCTTCGACGGTGACGCCGCCGGGCGGCGCGCGGCGGCGCGGGCGCTGGAAGCCTCGCTGCCGCACGCCAGCGACTTGCGCAGCGTGAAGTTCTTGTTCCTGCCGCCTGAACACGACCCCGACAGTTATGTGCGTGAGCTGGGTGCCCAGGCCTTTGAGGACAAAGTGGCCCAGGCCGTGCCGCTGTCACGCCAGCTACTCGAGCAGGCCGGGGCGGACGCCGACCTGCAGACCGCCGAGGGGCGATCGAAGATGCTGGCGCAGGCCCGGCCGCTGTGGGCACTGCTGCCTGATGGCGCGCTCAGGCGCCAGCTGCTGCCCGAACTGGCGCGGGCCGGGCAACTCAGTGCCGATGACTTGTCGGGACTGTGGGCGCTGGGCGTGGCATCGGTGGCAGCCCCGCGCCCGCGCAGCGGCGGCCTGGCGCTGCCGCGGCGCCTGTCGGGCGGCGGTCGGCGGGCCCCGGCGGCGTCGGCCGACCTTGCACTGCGCCTGCTGCTGCGCCACAGCGACTGGTGGGAACGCCTGACCACCGAAGACCAGCAACTGCTGCACGACCTGGGTGGCAACCACGGCCTGGCGGTGGCCTGGCTCGAACAACAGCTCACCGAACACGGCGCGCTGACCTGGGCCGCGCTGGACACGGCCCTGGCCGACCAGCCCTGGCAGGCCGAGGCCCGCGCCTGGGTGGCCGCGGCCGCGGCCGACGAAGAACAGAGCTTGCCCGACCTGCAGCGGGTGATGCACCGGCTGTGGAACGCGCGCCTGGACGCGGCCGTCAAGGCCCTCATCGCCCAGGGCCACACCGACCGCGATCACCTCGTCCGCATCCAGGCCCTGCGCCAGCAAATCGCCCACCACCGCGCCGCCGAAAGCAGCGCCTGAGCAGCCGCCCCGCGCCCGCTTGGCAGCGCGCCACAGCCACTGCGGTTGCAGCGCAAACCCACTGTTTTCGCGCATCAATCCAGGCCAGGTCATCAAGGGGGCCTTGGTAAATCGTTATAATTGAAGGTTAGTTGCCGCGGCAAGAGTGACAGCAGCACCTCCGGGCCCCGACCACCCTCGACAAGGGTCCATCCAAGGTCAAACCCACCCGCAAGGGCTGCACATCCCCATGAGTTCACGCGAGCTTGCCCGCCCGACACGCACGACCCAACGCACCGCCTGCCGCGATGCAGGGCCGGCGGCATTGCCAAACCGCACCGCCGCCCCCATTTGGGCTTGCTGCGGACCGGGCACTCCCGTCGCCACCGTTTAACGAGGAACCGCATGACCGCCAAGAAGACCGCCGCCGCACCTGCCGCCAAGCCCGCCAACGATTCCAAGAGCGCAACAGCAGCAGCACCCATCGAGAAGCCCGCCGCCAAGCCGGCCAAGGCCGCGGCGGCAAAGCCAGTCGCGGCCAAGGTCGCAGCCGCCCCTGCCAAGGCCGCCACCAAGGCGGCACCAGCCAAAGGCAAAGCCAAGGCCGAGACGGCACCCGCCAAAGGTGTCGCCAAGAAGCCGGCCGGTGGCAAGGCGGCGTCCACTGTCGAAGAAGTCGACATGGCCGACATCGAGGCCGATCTTGAAGGCGAGCCCGAAGCCGAAGTCGAAGCTGCCGCTGACGGCGAGAAGGTCGAGAAGGTCAAGCCCCTGCGCATGAAGGTCAGCCGCGCCAAGGAGCGCGCGCTGATGCGCGAGTTCGGCCTGGAAGAAACCACGCTCAGCGAAGAAGAAGCCGCCAAGCGACGGCATGAGCTGAAGACGCTCATCAAGATGGGCAAGACGCGCGGCTTCCTGACGCACCAGGAGATCAACGACCACCTGCCCGAAAAGTTGATCAACGAGGAAATCCTCGAAGCCATCATCTCCATGCTCAACGACATGGGCATCGCAGTCTACGAGCAAGCGCCCGACGCAGCCACGCTGCTGGTGGCCGGCGGCGGCACCACCACGGCCACCGAAGAAGAGGCCGAAGAAGCCGCCGAAGCGGCGCTGTCCACGGTGGACAGCGAGTTCGGCCGCACCACCGACCCGGTGCGCATGTACATGCGCGAAATGGGCACGGTGGAGTTGCTCACGCGCGAAGGCGAGATCGAAATCGCCAAGCGCATCGAGGGTGGGCTGCAGGCCATGATGCTGGCCATCAGCGCCAGCCCCACGACCATTGCCGAAATCCTGTCCATGGCCGACCGCATTGGCGCGGGCACCATGCAGATCAGCGAGGCCGTCGACGGCTTCATCAGCAGCGACGAGGCCGACGACTATGTGGCCGAGGAAGACTTCGACGAGTTCGACGAAGAAGACGACGACGACGGCCAGGGCGGCAGCAAGGCGCTGACCAAGAAGCTCGAAGAGCTGAAGAAGCAGGCGCTCGAAAAGTTCAGCAACCTGCGTATTCACTTCGACAAGATGCGCAAGTCCTACGAGAAGGAAGGCTACAAGTCGCCGTCCTACAACAAGGCCCAGCACGCCATCAGCGAAGACCTGATGACGATCCGCTTCACCGTCAAGACCATCGAAAAGCTGTGCCACATCCTGCGCTCGCAGGTCGACGACGTGCGCCGCTATGAACGCGAGATTCGCAAGATCGTGGTCGACAAGTGCGGCATGCCGCAAGACCACTTCATCAAGACCTTCCCGCCCAACGTGATGAACCAGAAGTGGGCCGAGAAGGAGATCGCCACCGGCAAGGCCTACAGCAACATCCTGCAACGCAACCTGCCCGCGGTGCAGGAAATGCAGCAGAAGCTGGCCGACCTGCAAAGCCGCGCCGTGGTGCCGCTGGAAGACCTGAAGCAGATCAACAAGAAGATGAACGAGGGCGAAAAATCCTCGCGCGACGCCAAGAAGGAAATGATCGAGGCCAACCTGCGCCTGGTGATTTCCATTGCCAAGAAGTACACCAACCGCGGCCTGCAGTTCCTGGACCTGATCCAGGAAGGCAACATCGGCCTGATGAAGGCGGTGGACAAGTTCGAGTACCGGCGTGGCTACAAGTTTTCGACCTACGCGACGTGGTGGATCCGGCAGGCCATCACCCGGTCCATCGCGGATCAAGCTCGAACCATCCGCATCCCGGTTCACATGATCGAGACGATCAACAAGATGAACCGCATCTCGCGCCAGCATTTGCAAGAGTTCGGCTACGAGCCCGACGCGCCGACGCTGGCCGAGAAGATGGAGATCCCCGAGGACAAGATCCGCAAGATCATGAAGATCGCCAAGGAGCCGATCTCCATGGAAACGCCGATCGGTGACGACGACGACAGCCACCTGGGCGACTTCATCGAGGACACCAACAACACCGCGCCCATCGAAGCGGCCATGCAGGCCGGTCTGCGCGATGTCGTCAAGGACATCCTGGACAGCCTCACGCCGCGCGAAGCCAAGGTACTGCGCATGCGCTTTGGCATCGAGATGAGCACCGACCACACGCTGGAAGAGGTGGGCAAGCAGTTCGACGTGACGCGCGAACGCATCCGCCAGATCGAGGCCAAGGCCATCCGCAAGCTCAAGCACCCCAGCCGCTCGGACAAGCTGCGCACCTACCTGGACAACCTGTAGAACACGCCGCGGCGAGTCAGTCTGGCCCTTGGTGACGGCTACACTTTCCGACGCGATGACCAGCATCTCCGACCGCACCGTGGTGTTCGCCGACTTGCGCGGCAGCACGGCGCTTTTCGAGACCTTGGGCAACGCCGAGGCCACGTCGGTCGTCACGCACTGCATCAACGCCTTGGGCGCCCCGGTGACGGGACACGGCGGGCATGTGGTCAAGACCTTGGGCGACGGCCTGATGGCAGTTTTTGCCGACGCCACCTCGGCGCTGGAAAGCGCGGCCCAAATGCACAACGTGCTGGACGGCATCGTCTCGCGCGGTCAGGAACGCGGCGCCTCGTCGGGCCTGCGCGCGTTGCGCCTGCAAGTGGCCATGGCGCGCGGTGAAGTGGTGGAGATGTCGGGCGACTGCTTTGGTGACGCTGTCAATGTCGCCGCGCGCTTGCTCGACCACGCCGGCGACAATGAGACCCTGGTCACGGCCGAGGTGCTGCATGGCCTGCCGCCTGCGCTGCGCGCGCACTTTCGCAGCCTGGACCGCCTGGTGCTGCGCGGCCGCGTCGAGCCGGTGCATGTGCACGTGATGGGCGGGCGGCGCCTCAACGACCAGGCGGTCACGCAGTTTGGTGACGTGGCCTCGGTGCTCGAGCCCGATGGTCTGCGCCTGGCCTGGGTGGACATGAACCGCATGTTCGCCAACGCCCAGATGCCCGTGGTGCTGGGCCGCAGCCCGCAGGCAACCTTCTGTGTCGACGACTCGCGCGTGTCGCGCTCGCACGCCCGCGTGGACTGGCACGGCGGCAGCTTCCAGCTCAGTGACCTCAGCTACAACGGCACCTACGTGCGCTTCAGCGAAGGCGAAATCGTCAGCCTGCGCCGCGGCAGTTGCACATTGCACGGCAGTGGCTCCATCGGCCTGGGCGGGTCCCCCAAGGACCCGAATTCGGCCTGCGTCAGCTTCGAGGTGCTGCGCTTCGCCGACACCCAGCCGCAGTTTGGCCTGGACCTGCGCTAGGCCATGCACGCGGCGTGCATGGCGCGTGCGTTTCCCCGCCCGCCGCTCACTGAACCCGTGCGCTGGACCGGGCTGACCCGGGTGGCGCCATGACGTTTGCGCCCGAGGCCCCGTTCCGCCACGGCCAGCGGCCGCGCACCGCGCTGCTGCTGGTGAACCTGGGCACACCGGACGAACCCAGCGCACCGGCGCTGCGCCGCTACCTGGCCGAGTTCCTCAGCGACCCGCGCGTGGTGGAGATCCCCCGTCTGGTGTGGTGGCCCATCTTGCACGGCATCATTCTGCGCACCCGCCCTGCGCGCTCGGCCGCCAAATACGCCAGTGTGTGGATGCCACAGGGCTCGCCGCTGGCGGTGTGGACACAGCGCCAGACCCAAGCCGTGGCCGCAGAACTGCAGGCCCGCGGCCACGACATGCTGGTGCGCCACGCCATGCGCTACGGCAACCCCGGCCTGCCCAGCGTGCTCGACGCCCTGCGCGCCGAGGGCGCCACCCGCGTGCTGGTGCTGCCGCTGTACCCGCAGTACGCGGCGGCCACCACCGCCAGCATCAGCGACCGCGTGCTGCAGTGGGCCCGCACCGCGCGGCGCATGCCCGAGCTGCGCTTTGTCGCCGAGTACCACGACGACCCGGGCTACATCGCCGCATTGGCCGAGCGGGTGCGGGCGCATTGGCTGGTTCACGGCCGGGCCGACAAGCTGGTGCTCAGCTTTCACGGCGTGCCGCACCGGTCCTTGCTGCTGGGCGACCCCTACCACTGCCAGTGCCACAAGACCGCGCGCTTGCTGGCCGCTGCGCTGGGCATCGCGCCAGGCGACATGTTGGTCACGTTCCAGAGCCGATTCGGCAAGGCCAAGTGGCTGGAGCCCTACACCGAGCCCACCCTGCGCGCGCTGGCCGCACAGGGCGTGGGGCGCGTCGACGTGATGTGCCCGGGCTTCGTGGCCGACTGCCTGGAAACGCTGGAAGAAATCGCCCAGGAAGCGCGCGATGCCTTCATCGAGGCCGGCGGCAAGGAGTTCCGCTACATCCCCTGCCTGAACGACAGCCCGGCCTGGATCAACGCCCTGAGCACCCTGGCCGAGCGCCATATGCAGGGCTGGGACAGCGGCCGCACAGCGCACAACGAGCCCGAAGCCGCGGCGCAGCGCGAACGCGCGCTGGCCATGGGCGCTACCGACTGAGCAGCCGCAGCCGCGCTGTCAGGCCCGGCGCAGTTGCTTGCGCCAGGCCATGAGCCGCGGCAGCACCAGCACCGCCACCACGATGGCCAGCAGCGTGGCCGACATCGGGCGCTCGATGAACACGCTCCAGCGCCCTTCGCCTATCGACAGCGCATTGCGCATCTGCGCCTCGGCCATGGGGCCCAGGATCATGCCGACGATGACGGGCGCGGTGGGAAAGTCAAAGCGCCGCATCAACACGCCCATGAGGCCGATGAAGAACATCAAGAACAGGTCGAACGCGCTTTGCCGCATGCCGTACACGCCTATGGTGGCGAAGATCAGGATGCCGGCGTACAGCGGCGGGCGCGGAATCTTCAGCAGCTTGACCCACATGCCCACCAGCGGCAGGTTCAGCACCAACAGCATCACGTTGCCGATGTACAGACTGGCGATGAGCGCCCAGACCAGCGTCGACGAGGTCTGGAACAACTGCGGCCCGGCGTTGATGCCGTAGTTCTGCAAGGCGCTGAGCAGAATAGCTGCCGTGACCGATGTCGGGATACCCAGCGTCAACAGCGGCACCAGCGTGGCCGTGACCGCCGAGTTGTTGGCCGCCTCGGGCCCGGCCACGCCCTCGATGGCGCCGGTGGTGCCGAACTCGCCCTTGTGCTTGCTGAGCTTGCGCTCGACGCCGTAGCTGAGAAAGGTTGGGATCTCCGAGCCGCCCGCCGGGATGGTGCCAAACGGAAAGCCGATGGCCGTGCCACGCAGCCAGGCCGGCCACGAGCGCTTCCACTCAGCGCGCGTCATGTGCACGCTGCCCATGCGGTTCAACTGCTGCTTCACGCGGCCCTCGTACAGCACGGTGTAGAAGCATTCGCCCACGGCAAACAAGCCCACCGCCACCAGCACCACCTCGATGCCGTCCATGAACTCCGGCACGCCTGCGGTGTAGCGCACCTGCGCGGTGATCTGGTCCAGCCCCACCAGGCCGATGGCCAGGCCGATGAACAGCGCCGTCATGCCGCGCAGCGTGCTCTTGCCCAGCACGGCGCTCACGGTGGTGAAGGCCAGCAGCATCAGCATGAAGTACTCGGGCGGCCCCAGCTTGACGGCATGAGTGGCCACCACGGGCGCAAACAGCGTCACCAGGATGGTGGCAATCGTGCCCGCCACGAACGATCCGATCGCCGAGGTCGCCAAGGCCGCACCGGCGCGGCCGTTCTTGGCCATCTTGAAGCCTTCCAGCGCGGTCACCATGGTGCCGGTTTCGCCGGGCGTGTTGAGCAGGATCGACGTTGTCGAGCCGCCATACATGGCGCCGTAATAGATGCCGGCAAAGAAGATCATCGACGCCGTCGGTTCGACCTGCGCCGTGATCGGCAGCAGCATGGCCACCGTCACCGCCGGCCCGATGCCCGGCAGCACGCCGATGGCCGTGCCCAGCGCGCAGCCGACAAAGGCCCACAGCAGGTTGATGGGGGTGCCGGCAGTGATGAAGCCGTTGAGCAGGTTGTTCCAGATGTCCATGGTCGTCCGCGTCAAAGCCACCCGGTGTTGGTCAGCCCCGGCAGGTTGATGCCCAGCAGCTTGGTGAACAGCCAGAAGGCCGGTGCGGCGATCAGAAAGCCGGTAACGAAGTCCAGCACCAGGCCGCGCGCGCCACCCTGCGGTTTGCCTTCGGACTGGCGCAGTCCCCGCACTGCCAGCATGAAGCACAGCGTGCAGCTGAGGATGAAGCCCAGCGTCGTCAGCAGCGCTGCGTTGGCCAACACGCCCGCGGCCACCCAGGCGAAGGCCATGCCATCGGCTCGGTCTGCGCCCGAGGCCTCGTCCATTTGACGGTAGCCCCCTGTTCGCGCCTCAACGATCAGCCACACGCCGCACAGCGACAGCACGGCGGCCACCACCCAGGGCAGGAAGTTCGGGCCGACACCGGCATACCCGGCCTGCGACGAAATGAACGTGGCGCCAAAGGCC
>JANOLY010000191.1:0-5334 GCA_031420055.1 Burkholderiales bacterium
GCCACGCACGAGGCCAAGGACCTCGAATTCCTGAACAGCGGCATGCACATCGTCAAGCCCATCATGGGCGTGGCCTTCTGGCGCGACGACGTGGAAGTCAAGCGCGAAACGGTGAGCGTGCGCTTTGAGGAAGGCGTGCCCGTGGCGTTGAACGGCCGCACCTTCCCGAGTGCCGTGGACCTGTTCATGCAAGCCAACGGAATCGGTGGCCGCCACGGCCTGGGCATGTGCGACCAGATCGAGAACCGCATCATCGAAGCCAAGAGCCGCGGCATCTACGAAGCCCCCGGCATGGCGCTGCTGCACATCGCCTATGAACGCCTGGTCACCGGCATCCACAACGAAGACACCATCGGCCAGTACCGCGCCAACGGCCGCGTGCTCGGCAAGCTGCTCTACCAAGGCCGCTGGTTCGACCCGCAGTGCCTGATGCTGCGCGAATCTGCCCAGCGCTGGGTGGCGCGCGCCATCACCGGCGAGGTGACGCTGGAGCTGCGCCGCGGCAACGACTACAGCCTGCTCAACACCGAAAGCCCCAACCTCACCTACCACCCGGAGCGGCTGACCATGGAAAGCGGCGCCGGCGCCTTCACGCCCGCCGACCGCATCGGCCAGCTGACCATGCGCAACCTGGACATCCAGGACACGCGCGCCAAGCTGGGCATTTACACCGCCACCGGGCTGCTGGGGCAGGGCAGTGAGGGCTCGGTGTCGCTGCTGACCGGGCCCGACAGCCAGGCCGGGTAGCCGCGGCCCGCGTCTTCAGGCGCCGGTGGCGACGCGCAACCCGTCGCTTGGGCGCAGCTGGCCCACTTCAATGCCGTTCCAGTTTTTCAGCGTCGGCGTGGCCAGGCGCTGCACGGTTTCGCGCTCGGCATCGTCCAGTTGGACCAGCGCCAGGATCACGGCGGCCATCACCACCTCGCAGGCGCGGGCGTTGTTGCCGTCGTCCAGCTTGATGGCCACGCCCAAACCCAAGTCGGGCAGTGCGGCGCAGTAGACACCTTCAGCACCCACCTTGCAGAACACGCGCTCGCCCAGCAACTGCATCACCCGGGTGTCAAAGCGCCCCGTGCCGGCCACCATGAAGGGCGCACGTGCAACAGCCTGACGCAGGCGTCGCGCGGCGCGGGCATGGCCTTCGCGCAGGCCCACGCCCGTGGCCACGCGCGCAAAGGCGTGCGCCAGGTGGTGCAGCGGGATGGCGTAGGTGGGAATCGAGCAGCCGTCGGTGCCCACGGCGGTAGCGCCCAGGTCGAAGCCGGTGGCGGCCTGGATGGCGGCGGTCACCTCGCGCATCACCGTGTGCCCGGGCTGCACGTAGCCGCGCAGGAAGCCGCGCCTGTCCGCGCTGCCTGCCAGTCCGCAGCCCAGGCACACAAAACCTGCGTGCTTGCCCGAGCAGTTGTTGTGCAGTGCGCTGGGCGCCTGGCCGCTGCGCGCCAGGTTCTTCGTGGCCGTGTCTTCGTAGGGCCAGTGCGCGCCGCACTCCAGCGTGTCGGCGTCCAGGCCGGCCTTGGCGAGCATGGACGCTGCGGTCTGCGCGTGCAGCGGTTCACCGCCGTGCGAGGCACAGGCCAGGGCCAGCTCTTCGTCGCTCAGGCCGAAGTGGTCGGCCGCGCCGCTTTCAACCAAGGGCAGTGCTTGCAGCACTTTGATGGCCGAGCGCGGAAAGATCGGCCGCAGCGTGTCGCCCAGTGCGGTGTGCACCGCGCCGTCGGCGTCGACGATGGCCAGTGCGCCGCGGTGGGCGGACTCGACGATGCCGCCACGCAGCACGTCCACGAGTGTGGGGTTCGGTGTCATGGTGGCGACTGTAGTCGCGCCCGCGGCCGCGCAGAATCGAGCCATGTCGTTGACCGCCCTGGCCCTGGTGCTGCTGGCCGCTGTGTTGCACGCCACCTGGAACATCGTCGCCAAGCGGGCCGGCGGCGACAGCCGCTTTGCGCTGGTCAGCGCGCTGTGGGTCGTCGTGCTGTGGGCGCCCGTGGCGGTGTGGTTCGGTTGGGACGAGTTGCCGAGCTGGGGCTGGGCGCAGTGGGCAGCGGTGAGTGCCAGCGCCGCCGTGCACCTGCTGTACTTCAACACCTTGCTGCGCGGCTACCGCGAGGCCGATTTGACCGTGGTCTACCCGGTGGCGCGCGGCAGCGCACCCTTGGTTACCGCCGCGGCTGCGGTGCTGCTGCTGGGCGAATCGCTCACGCCCACAGCACTGGCCGGTGTGGCGGCGGTGTGCACGGGCGTGTTCCTGGTAGCCGGCGGGCCGGCCTTGTGGCGCAAGGCCCACGATCCGACCGCCCGCTCGCGCGTGCAGGCCGGCCTGCGCTGGGGCGCGTTGACGGGGCTGCTCATCGCCGGCTACAGCGTGATCGACGGATACGCCGTGAAGGTGCTTCTGGTGGGCCCCGTGTTGCTGGACTACTTCAGCAACCTGCTGCGCGTGCCGCTGCTGCTGCCCCTGGCCCTGCGCGACCGCCCGGCCTTCATGCACGCACTGCGCACACAGTGGAAGTGGGCGCTGGTGGTGGGTTTGCTGGGCCCGGCGGCCTACATCATGGTGCTGTACGCGCTGACGCTGGCGCCGCTGTCACGCGTGGCACCGGCGCGCGAGGTGTCCATGCTGTTGGCGGCACTGCTGGGCGGCCACCTGCTGGGCGAGGGCGACCGCCGCCTGCGTCTGGCCGGTGCCGCCTGCATCGTGGTGGGGGTGGCGGGGCTGGCGCTGGGTTGACACGGCGCGCGCACCGCGTCTGGCGGGCCACGCCGCGGCTGCGTGCCAATGTAACAGTTGCTTGCAATTTCACGGTAGACACCGACGGCCGCCCGCCGACTGCCTAACTGTCGAAATTCTTTACAGCCCGGTCCCGCGGTCGTGAAGTAGTGCCACCAAGTCCTTGAATAATAAAAGGTTTTCGTTTCTGGTATGGAACGTGCTGCACTTGCAAGTGGGGCCGGACTGCTGGCGAACGGTGAACTTTGCTGGATTTGCGTGGTGTGCCAGCCCCCGTTTCTAGGGGATGTGGTGGTGCGCGGCAAGTTGCAAAGTACGGCTGACGGCGCGGGTGAGTACGTGGATTGCTGGGTGCGATGCCCGAGTACGGGCCGCGCTCATCGGGATGTTTGGGTGACCAGGGAATGGCTGGTCGCTTGGGCGGTTTGTCTTTATTGCGCGGTGTCCGGTCGGCCACTGCTGAGCTTCGTCCAGTAACGGAGGGTGGTCATGACATTCACTCATGAGTTCGACAACAGGCATGAGCCCGGCGCCATCGGCGCCAAAGTCACGGGCATGTTCAAGGGCTTGCTCAAGCGGGCGGCACTGGTAGCGGTCGCGATGGCAGGCTTGGTCTCGGCCGCCTCGGCCGAGACCCTGCTCATGCCAACGCGCGACGCGCGGCAGGGTGTTCCAGTGGTGGTATGGGGCGTGCACACGCAAGTCGCCGGCACGGTCTGTTCGTTGGACTACGGCGATCTGAGCCCACCCCAAGTCTGTACGGCCAGCGATCGTTCCTACATCGCATTCGCCAAGACTTATGCGTCCCAGGGAACCTACACCGTGCGGCTGACCGTGGGCCTGGAGACCACGACCACCACGATCCAGGTCTTCAACCCAGCCGTGCTGACAGCTGACAACAACCGCAGCCTGGGTATCAACATGGCGATACAGGACGGGCTGCGTTACCTGTGGACCAGCCAGATCAACCGGGCGGCGAATTTTCCGACCAGCGTCTCGACAAGCTGGCGGAGTTCCGGCTTTACGGGCGCCGATACGTCGATCGTTGTTCTGGCGTTCGAAAATCAGGGCTACAAGATCACGCCCAACGTGCCGCCGACCGGCATCTATGAGAAGTACGCTGTCAGACGCGGCATCAATCACGTTCTGGGGACGCTGACCACCGTCGCGCTGACGCCCGAGGCCGACGCTGGCATCAACAATCCGTGCCAGGTTTACGCGGACTGCGTCGGCTTGACCACAAACCAAGGCGATGCGGGCTACACGATAGGGATGGCCATCCTTGGTTTCGCGGGCAGCGGCGCCACGGCGCACATCAATACCGAGGTTGCCGGTTACACGAATGGCAAGACCTATGGCGAAATCATGCAGCGCTTGGTCAATGCGTTGGTGTGGGGTCAATTCAACACCGGCACTGCATTGGGCGGTTGGCAGTACAACTTGAACCAAGGCAGCTTCGACGGCTCTACCGCCGGTTGGGCGGTGCTGGGCTTGTTGGATGCCCAGGCAGCAGGTGCAACGGTGCCTGCATTTGCCAGGACCCGTTTCAAGGTAGGGTTTGACAACGCCTTGAATACCGACGGCTCGTTTGACTACATCCAGGATGCCAACCCGGCCGCCGGGAGCAACGCTGGGCCACAGAAGGCCGGTACGGGCTTGCAAGGCCTGTTTTTCACAAACGAGACCACCGGTGTTCGGGTCAGTTCGGTCATCACCAACATCAATAGCTGGTGGAACGGCCTCGGCGGTATCGGGCAGAATGTGTGGGGATGCGGCGACAATGGCAGTCCGAACAAGGGCTGCGCCTATTCGATGTTCAACAACTTCAAGGGCTTGAGGTTGCAAGGAGTGAGTACGCTGCCAGGGGTGACACGTCCTGCAGGTCCGGGGACCCAGCCCGCTGGCGATTGGTATGCGGATTACCAGGACTGGCTGGTCGCCAATCAGACAGCGCCTACCACCACTGCCGGCGGTAGCTGGTCAGCGCCGACGATGGCTTTTTCAGCCATTTACTCAGGCGCAGCGACAACGCCCATCAAGACTGCCATCGCCGAGTTGATTCTGTCGCCGGTGGCCCTGGTTGCGCCCGACGCGCTGTTGTTCTCCACCGTGGGCCTGAGCCCAGCCACGGCGACGAACCCAGTGGGTACCAGTCACACCGTGACGGCGTTTGCTCAGGCCGTGAATAACTCCCCCGTGCCTGGCGTATCGATCGTGTTCCGTGTCATCACAGGCCCCAACGCGGGCAAGAACGGCGGCGGGATAACGGGTGGTGACGGCAAGACGACATTTACCTATACCGACACTGCCGGCCCGGGCATCGATACGATCCAGGCCTTCATCGGTACCACACTGAGTTCCAACGTGGTGCAGAAGATATGGGGTCTGGCATGTGACATCAACAACGACGGCAAGGTCAGCCCGGCAGACATCCTGTTGATCCGGAGCAGGTTGAACACGGTGGCTACCAGCACGACGGATCCCTACGACCCGAACCGCGACGGCGTGGTCAACGTGGCCGACATGCGCTACTGCCAACTGCGGCAAACAGCCGCCGCACCGTGAGTCTGGAAGTGAAATGACAGTCGGATCCCCGGTGCTGT
>JANOLY010000192.1:0-14465 GCA_031420055.1 Burkholderiales bacterium
CAGGTGGTGGTGGCCTTCCAGGCCAACGCGCGCCAAGGCACCCGCGCCCAAATGGACCGCGGCGAAGTCTCGCACTCGACCAAGAAGCCGTTCAACCAAAAGGGGACTGGCCGCGCCCGTGCCGGTATGACCAGCTCGCCCCTGTGGCGCGGAGGCGGACGCATCTTCCCGAACCGGCCTGACGAGAACTTCTCGCACAAGGTCAACAAGAAGATGTACCGCGCTGGCATGGCAGCCATCCTGTCGCAGCTGGCCCGCGACGGCCGCCTGGCCGTGGTCGACTCCATCAGCATCGACGCGCCCAAGACCAAGCTGCTGGCCGCCAAATTGAAGGCCATGGGCCTGCAGTCGGTGCTGGTCATTGCCGACCAGATCGATGACAACCTGGCGCTGGCCTCGCGCAACCTGGCCAATGTGCTGGTGGTCGAGCCGCGTTACGCCGATCCGCTGTCGCTCGTCTTCTACAAGAAGGTGCTGGTGACCAAGGGCGCGATCGAGCAGCTCAAGGAGATGTTTGCATGAGCCGCGTCAACCCATCGCCCACCGAACGCAAGTTCGCCGAAGGCCGCTTGGCCAATGTGCTGGTTGCACCCATCATCTCCGAGAAGGCCACGCGCGTCGGCGAAAAGAACAACCAGGTTCTCTTCAAGGTTCTGCGCGACGCCACCAAGCCCGAAATCAAGGCTGCGGTCGAGTTGATGTTCAAGGTGGAGGTGGACTCTGTGTCCACCGTGAACCAAAAGGGCAAGACCAAGAAATTCGGGCGTTCCATCGGCCGCCGCGACCACGTCAAGAAGGCGTATGTGTCGCTCAAGGCCGGCCAGGAGCTCAACTTCTCCGGGGAGGCCAGCTAAATGGCTGTCGTCAAAGTCAAGCCCACTTCACCCGGCCGCCGTGCCGTGGTCAAGGTGGTGCACAAGCATCTGCACAAGGGCGCGCCCGAGGCGTCGCTGCTCGAGCCGCAGATTCAGAAGGCCGGCCGCAACAACAACGGCCACATCACGATGCGCCACAAGGGTGGGGGCCACAAGCACCACTACCGCGTGGTCGATTTCCTGCGCAACAAGGACGGCATTCCGGCCAAGGTCGAACGCATCGAGTACGACCCTAACCGCACCGCCCACATTGCACTGGTTTGCTACGCCGATGGCGAGCGCCGCTACATCATCGCCCCGCGCGGTGTTGAGGCCGGCGCCACGCTGCACTCGGGTGCTGAAGCGCCGATCAAGGCCGGCAACACGCTGCCGATTCGCAACATCCCCGTGGGCTCCATCATCCACTGCGTCGAGATGATGCCCGGCAAGGGCGCGCAGATCGCGCGTTCGGCCGGCACCTCGGTGACGCTGATGGCGCGCGAAGGCATCTACGCGCAGTTGCGTTTGCGTTCGGGTGAGGTTCGCAAGATCCACATCGACTGCCGCGCTACGTTGGGCGAAGTCAGCAACGAAGAGCACAGCCTGCAGCAGTACGGCAAGGCCGGTGCGACACGTTGGCGCGGTATCCGCCCAACGGTGCGTGGCGTGGCCATGAACCCGGTCGACCACCCGCACGGCGGTGGCGAAGGCCGCACCGGCGAGGGCCAGCCCCAGGTGTCGCCGTGGAACACCCTGACCAAGGGCTACCGCACCCGCAGCAACAAGCGCACGCAGACGATGATCGTCTCGCGTCGCAAGAAGTGAGGCCTGAGGGACCACCACCATGACCCGTTCGCTCAAGAAAGGTCCCTTCGTGGACCACCACCTCATGACCAAGGTCGAGAGGGCTTCTGCCGTCAAGGACAAGAGGCCCATCAAGACCTGGTCGCGCCGCAGCACCATCCTGCCCGAGTTCATTGGGCTGACGGTGGCTGTGCACAACGGCAAGCAGCACGTGCCTGTGTACGTGACCGACCAGATGGTTGGTCACAAGCTCGGCGAATTCGCTCTCACCCGCTTGTTCAAGGGTCACCCCGCGGACAAGAAGGCGAAGAAGTAAGGAGCCGCAGCAATGGAAACCAAAGCAAGCGTGCGTGGTGTGCGCCTCTCCGTGGACAAGGGCCGGCTGGTGGCCGACATGATCCGCGGCAAGAAGGTCGACCAAGCCCTCAACATCCTGCAGTTCACGCAGAAGAAGGCTGCCGGCATCATCAAGAAGGCCGTGGATTCGGCCGTGGCCAACGCCGAGCACAACGACGGCGCCGACATCGACGAGTTGAAGATCAAGTCGATCTACGTCGAGCAAGGCGCTGTGCTGAAGCGCTTCTCTGCACGGGCCAAGGGCCGCGGGGCACGCATCAGCAAGGGCACGTGCCACATCTTCGTCACGGTCGGCAACTAAGCGTCGGGAACTGAAAGAAAAGCATGGGACAGAAAATCCACCCGACCGGGTTCCGCCTTTCGGTGACGCGCGCCTGGCAGTCACGTTGGTTCGCGAACCACAAGAACTTCGCTGGCATGCTGGCCGAAGACCTGGACGTTCGTGAATACCTCAAGGCCAAGCTCAAGAGTGCCGCGGTGTCGCGCATCTTGATCGAGCGGCCGGCCAAGAACGCCCGCATCACCATCTTCTCGGCGCGCCCGGGCGTGGTGATCGGCAAGAAGGGCGAGGACATCGAAAACCTCAAGACCGAACTGAGCCGCCGCCTGGGCGTGCCGGTGGCCGTGAACATCGAGGAAGTGCGCAAGCCCGAAGTCGACGCCCAGTTGATCGCCGACAGCATCACCCAGCAGCTCGAGAAGCGCATCATGTTCCGCCGCGCCATGAAGCGCGCGATGCAAAACGCCATGCGCCTGGGTGCGCTGGGCATCAAGATCATGTCGTCGGGCCGCCTGAACGGCATCGAGATTGCGCGTTGCGAGTGGTACCGCGAAGGCCGCGTGCCGCTTCATACGCTCAAGGCCGACATTGACTACGGCTTCTCTGAAGCCAAGACCACCTACGGCATCATCGGTGTCAAGGTCTGGGTCTACCGCGGCGACCGCCTGGCCAACGGCGATGCGCCGACGCTGGGCAAGGGCGAAGCCAGTGCCGAAGACGACCGCCGCAACCGCCGTGGCCCGCGCCCCGGTGGCCCGGGCGCGCCGGGTGGCCGTGGCCGCCCAGGTGGTGCCGGTGGCCCGGGGGGCGACCGCGCCCCGCGTGCTGAGGGCGCGCCTGCTGTGGCCGCTGCACCGTCCGCCGACGGCCCCAAGGGCCCGGCCGTCAAGCGCGTGCGTCGCGCTGCGCCCCCTGCCGCACCGGCAGCGGGTGAGACCAAAGGAGAATAACGGTGCTGCAACCTGCACGTCGCAAATTCCGCAAGGAACAAAAAGGCCGCAACACCGGCATCGCCACACGCGGCGCTGCCGTGTCGTTTGGCGAATTCGGCTTGAAGGCTACCGAGCGCGGCCGCATCACGGCGCGCCAGATAGAAGCCGCGCGTCGCGCGATCTCGCGCCACATCAAGCGCGGTGGGCGCATCTTCATCCGCATCTTTCCGGACAAGCCGATCTCGCAGAAGCCGGCTGAAGTCCGCATGGGCAACGGCAAGGGCAACCCCGAGTACTACGTGGCCGAGATCCAGCCGGGCAAGGTGCTCTACGAAATCAACGGCGTGCCCGAGCAACTGGCACGTGAAGCCTTCCTGCTGGCCTCGGCCAAACTGCCGCTGCGCTGCACCTTCGTGGCGCGCCAGGTCGGCACCTGAAGCGAAAGAATCCGATGAAAGCATCTGAACTGCGCACCAAGGACGTTGCCGCGCTGGAGAAGGAAGTCTCCGACCTGCTCAAGGCCCACTTCGGTCTGCGCATGCAGCGCGCCACGCAACAACTCACCAACAACTCGCAACTGGGCAATACGCGCCGCGACATCGCACGCGCCAAGACCATCATTGCCGAGAAGAAGCGCCAAGCAGGGGGCAAGAAATGAGCGACACCCAAGTGGCCGCGGCCAGCGCGCCGGCAACGCCGAAAGCCAAGAACACCCGCACCTTCGTCGGCCGCGTGGTCAGCGACAAGCGGTCCAAGACCGTCACCGTGCTGGTCGAGCGCCGTACCGCGCACGAGTTGTACGGCAAAATCGTCGGCCATTCGCGCAAGTACCACGCGCACGACGAAAAGGGCGAGTACAAGATGGGCGACACCGTCGAGATTGCCGAGGGCCGCCCCATCAGCAAGACCAAGTCCTGGTCCGTCACACGGTTGATCGAGAAGGCCAAGTTGGTCTAAAGACTTCGTTTGTCGGGGCCGTTTGTCCCGTTTGAACACCGCGCGGCAGGACACTGGACAAGCCAGTTCCGGCCGCGTTTCACCTTTACACCCAGGAGTTCCCCATGCTGAAAGTCGGAGACAAGCTGCCCGCGGGCAAGTTGCAGGAGTTCATCGAAGTCGAAGGCAACGGCTGCTCGCTCGGCCCCAATACCTTTGAGGTCGCAGCGATCACGGCCGGCAAGAAGATTGCCATCTTCGCGCTGCCAGGCGCTTACACACCCACCTGTTCTGCCAAGCACGTACCGGGCTATGTGCAACACGCCGCCGACCTGCGCGCAGCGGGTGTGGACGAGATCTGGTGCCTGTCGGTGAACGACGCCTTCGTGATGGGCGCCTGGGGCCGCGAGCAGGCAACCACGGGCAAGGTGCGCATGATGGCCGACGGCAGCGCCGACTTCGCCAAGGCCACCGAGCTGACACTGGACCTGTCCGCGCGCGGCATGGGCCTGCGCTCCAACCGCTATTCGATGCTGGTGGTCGATGGCGTGGTCAAGACGCTCAACCTTGAAGCGCCTGGCAAGTTCGAAGTCAGTGATGCGGCCACCATGCTGCAGCAGGCCAAGCAACACCTGGCCTGACGCAACGAAGCGTGTGCGCGGCTTCGCTTGACGCGGCCGCGCAAACACTGCCATAATGCAAGGCTTCGCCGGACGAGCACTGCCAAAGAGCTTCAAAAAAAGCTCCACAAAAAAGCACCGCAAGGTCGCTTGAGCAGGACGCGAAATCCGGATCCAACCCCTACACGGGCCCAAGACTGACCGCGCAGCGCACTGCAAAGTGCATCAGCGGTAACAAGTTGGGATGAGACATGATCCAAATGCAAACCCGGCTCGATGTGGCCGACAACACGGGCGCCAAGTCCGTCATGTGCATCAAGGTGCTCGGCGGCTCCAAGCGCCGTTACGCCGGCATCGGTGACGTGATCAAGGTCAGCATCAAAGAAGCTGCGCCGCGTGGCCGTGTCAAAAAAGGCGAGGTCTACAGCGCCGTCGTCGTGCGTACCGCCAAGGGCGTTCGCAGGCAAGACGGTTCGCTGATCAAGTTCGACGGCAATGCCGCCGTGCTGCTCAACGCCAAGCTCGAGCCCATCGGCACGCGCATCTTCGGGCCCGTGACCCGTGAGCTGCGTACCGAGCGCTTCATGAAGATCGTCTCACTGGCTCCCGAAGTGCTGTAAGGCACGGCGCGACCCGAGATCATTCAGGACCGACCCCATGAAAAAGATTCGCAAAGGCGACCAGGTCATCGTGACCACCGGCCGCGACAAGGGCAAGCGCGGCACCGTCTCGCTGCGCGTCGATGACGACCATCTGGTCGTTGACGGCGTGAACATGGTGAAAAAACATGTCAAGCCCAACCCCATGAAGGGCACGACAGGCGGCGTCATCGACAAGGTCATGCCCATCCACCAGTCCAACATCGCGATCTGGAACCCGGCCACCTCCAAGGCCGACCGGGTCGCCATCAAGTTGCTCGCCGATGGCAAGAAGATTCGCGTCTTCAAGTCCAGCGGCGACGAGATCAAGGTTTAAGGCGAGACCATCATGGCGACCCCCAAAACAGACAAATCCGCAGCCAAGTCTGCTGACAAGTCGAGCTCCAAGTCGGCTGAGAAGTCCACATCCAAGTCCGCAGCCAAGGCCGCAGGTGGTGGCAAGTCCACCGCCGTTGCAGCCGGTGCTGCCGACGCAGTTACCTCGGCCCGCCTGCAGGCCATCTACCGCGAAAAAATCGTGCCCGAGCTGATGGCCAAGTTCGGTTTCACCTCGGTGATGCAGGTGCCGCGCCTGCAAAAGATCACGCTCAACATGGGTGTCAGCGAAGCCGTCTCTGACAAGAAGGTCATGGACAGTGCTGTGGCCGACCTGACCAAGATCGCCGGCCAACGGCCCGTGGTCACCAAGAGCAAGAAGCCGATTGCCGGCTTCAAGATCCGCGAGAACGTGCCCATCGGTTGCATGGTCACGCTGCGCGGCCTGCGCATGTACGAGTTCCTGGACCGCTTCGTCACCGTGGCGCTGCCGCGCGTGCGCGACTTCCGCGGCATCTCGGGGCGCGCATTCGACGGCCGCGGCAACTACAACATCGGTGTCAAGGAACAGATCATCTTCCCTGAGATCGAGTACGAAAAGATCGACGCGATCCGTGGGCTGAACATCAGCATCACGACCAGTGCGAAAAACGACGACGAGTGCAGAGCACTGCTTGTCGCGTTCAAGTTCCCGTTCAAGAACTGAAGGCAAGACATGGCAAAGACGTCACTGATCCAGCGCGAAGAAAAGCGCGAGAAGCTGGTTGCCAAGTACGCCAAGAAGTACGCTGAGCTGAAGGCCATCATCGATGACTTCAAGCGCACGGAAGAAGAGCGCTATGCGGCCCGTTTGGAGCTGCAAAAACTGCCGCGCAACGCCTACCCGACACGCCTGCGCAATCGCTGTGCACTGACGGGTCGCCCGCGTGGCACGTTTCGCATGTTCGGCCTCGGCCGCAACAAGATCCGCGAGCTCGCCTTCAAGGGCGACATTCCGGGTCTGGTCAAGGCCAGCTGGTAAACGGCGCGTCCTGCAGGAGACTTATCTATGAGCATGAGTGACCCCATCGCCGATATGCTGACGCGTATCCGCAATGCGCAAGCAGTCGACAAGGCCGTCGTGGTGATGCCGTCGTCGAAGATCAAGGTTGCGATCGCCCAAGTCCTCAAGGACGAAGGCTACGTCGACGGCTTCGCTGTGAAGACCGACGGCGGCAAGAGCCAGCTCGAGATCGCGCTGAAGTACTACGCCGGCCGACCCGTCATCGAGCGCATCGAGCGCGTCAGCCGCCCAGGCCTGCGCATCTACAAGGGCCGCGACGCCATCCCCCAGGTCATGAACGGGCTGGGTGTGGCCATCGTGACCACGCCCAAGGGCGTGATGACCGACCGCAAGGCTCGCCAGACCGGTGTCGGTGGCGAAGTGCTTTGCTACGTCGCCTGATCACGGCCTAGAACGGAGCAAACGACCATGTCCCGCGTAGGAAAAATGCCGATCGCCGTGCCGCAAGGCGTCGAGGTGTCGATCGCGAACGAACAAATCACGGTCAAGGGTGCCAACGGCAGCCTGAGCCGGCCCTTGAACAGCCTGGTCACCATCGTCAAGGATGGCGCCAGCCTGAGCTTCACCCCGGCCAATGACAGCACCGCGGCCGACGCCATGAGCGGCACCATGCGCGCCCTGGTGGCCAACATGGTGGGCGGTGTCAGCAAGGGTTTCGAGAAAAAGCTGAGCCTGGTAGGCGTGGGCTTTCGCGCTGCCGCTGCCGGACAGAAGCTGACGCTGCAGATCGGGTTCTCGCACCCCGTGGTCAAGGACATGCCCGCGGGCATCAAGGTGGCCACGCCGACGCAGACCGAGATCGTGATCTCTGGCGCCGACCGCCAGACGGTGGGCCAGCTGGCTGCCGAAGTGCGCGCGTTCCGCCCGCCCGAGCCCTATAAGGGCAAGGGCATCCGGTACAACGGCGAGCGCGTGGTCATCAAAGAGACCAAGAAGAAGTAAGGAGCACCAGCATGCTGACCAAGAAGCAACAACGCCTGCGCCGTTCGCGCCAGACCCGCATTCGCATACTGCAGCAGGGTGTGGCCCGCTTGACGGTGTTCCGGTCCAACCAGCACGTGTTCGCCAGCGTCATCTCCGACGACGGCACCCGCGTCCTGGCCACGGCTTCCACGGTCGAAAAAGAAGTGCGCGAACAGCTGGACGGCTTAGGCAAGGGCGCCAATACCGCCGCTGCCACGCTGATCGGCAAGCGCATCGCCGAAAAGGCCCGTGCCGCTGGCATCGACAAGGTTGCGTTCGACCGCTCCGGCTTTGCCTACCACGGCCGCGTGAAAGCGCTGGCCGAGGCGGCGCGCGAAGCCGGCCTGCAGTTCTGAGCGGCGACGCGACTCAAGGAAACTCAAGATGGCAAAGTTCACTCCCCGCGCCCAGACCGAGGCCAACGACGACGGTCTCAAAGAGAAGATGATCGCGGTCAACCGTGTCACCAAGGTCGTCAAGGGCGGCCGCACGCTCAGCTTCGCAGCACTCACTGTCGTGGGCGATGGCGATGGCCGCATCGGCATGGGCAAGGGCAAGGCCAAGGAAGTGCCGGTTGCCGTGCAGAAGGCCATGGACTCGGCGCGCCGCAACATGGTCAAGGTCAGCCTGAAGAACGGCTCCATCCACCACAACGTGCGCGGCGAACACGGCGCGGCCAAGGTGCTGATGGCGCCGGCCAAGCCTGGCGACGGCATCATTGCCGGCGGCCCGATGCGCGCGGTGTTCGAGGTGATGGGCGTGACGGACATCGTTGCCAAGAGCCTGGGCTCGAGCAACCCGTACAACATGGTGCGCGCCACCCTGGACGCGCTCAAGCGCTCGTCCACCCCCGCCGACGTGGCGGCCAAGCGCGGCAAGTCGGTCGAAGACCTCTTCAACTGACACCGCAGCGGAGAAATCTCATGACCGCCGAAGTTACCGAAAAGAAGACCCTGACCGTCAAGCTCGTCAAGAGCGTGGCCGGCACACGCCAGTCGCACCGCGACACCGTTCGTGGCCTGGGCCTGCGCAAGGTCAACAGCCAGCGCACCCTGGAAGACACGCCGGCTGTGCGCGGCATGATCAACAAGGTTGCTTACCTCGTTTTGGTGCTGTGATGCAGATCAACACAATCAAGCCTGCCGACGGCAGCAAGAAAGCCCGCCGCCGCGTCGGCCGCGGCATCGGTTCTGGCCTGGGCAAGACAGCCGGTCGCGGCCACAAGGGGCAGAAGTCCCGTGCGGGCGGCTACCACAAGGTCGGCTTTGAAGGCGGCCAGATGCCGCTGCAGCGCCGCCTGCCCAAGCGTGGTTTCAAGTCTGCGCAACTCAAGTACAACGGCGAAGTCACCTTGGCTGATCTCGAGCGCCTGGGCGCCCACGAGGTTGATGTACTGACGCTGAAAGCGGCCGGCCTGGTGGGCCAGATCGTCAAGCACGTGAAGGTCATCAAGTCTGGCGAGCTGACCCGCAAGGTCGCCCTCAAGGGCGTAGGCGCCACGGCCGGTGCCAAGGCCGCTATCGAAGCGGCCGGTGGCAGCGTCGAAGTGTCGGGCGCAGCCGCCTAAGGAAAGCAAGACTCAACGTGGCAACCACTGCGAATCAGCTGGCCAAGAGCGGGAAGTTCGGCGACCTGCGTCGCCGCATCACGTTCTTGCTGTTGGCGTTGGTGGTGTACCGGGTCGGCGCGCACATTCCCGTGCCGGGCATCGACCCGACCGCGCTGCAAGAGCTCTTCAAGGGCCAGAGCGGCGGCATCCTGAACCTGTTCAACATGTTCAGTGGTGGCGCCTTGTCGCGTTTCACGGTGTTTGCGTTGGGCATCATGCCCTACATCAGTGCGTCCATCATCATGCAGCTGATGACCTACGTGGTGCCCACGCTGGAAGCGCTGAAGAAGGAAGGCGAATCGGGCCGCCGCAAGATCACGCAGTACACACGTTACGGCACCTTGGTGCTGGCCATCTTTCAGGCGCTGGGCATTGCCATCGCGTTGGAAGGCTCGCCGGGACTGGTCATCACGCCGGGCGTGGGTTTTCGCATGACGGCTTTGGTCAGTCTGGTGGCTGGCACCATGTTCCTGATGTGGCTGGGTGAGCAAATCACCGAGCGGGGCCTGGGCAACGGCATCTCCATCCTCATCTTCGCCGGCATCGTGGCTGGCTTGCCCAGCGCGCTGGGCGGCTTGATCGAACTGGTGAATACCGGCGCCATGAGCATCGTGGCCTGTTTGTTCATCATCGCCGTGGTGGTGGGTGTGACCTTTGTTGTGGTCTTTGTCGAGCGGGGGCAGCGCAAGATCCTTGTGAATTACGCCAAGCGCCAGGTCGGCAACAAGGTCTACGGTGGGCAGTCCTCGCACCTGCCGCTCAAGCTGAACATGTCGGGCGTGATCCCGCCGATCTTCGCTTCAAGCATCATCCTGCTGCCAGCCACCGTGGTGGGTTGGTTCGCCACGGGCGACGGACTGCGTTGGCTGAAGGACTTGTCGTCGGCACTCTCACCAGGCCAGCCGATCTACGTGCTGTTGTACGCGGCCATGATCGTGTTCTTCTGTTTCTTCTACACGGCACTCGTCTTCAACAGCCGCGAGACGGCTGACAACCTGAAGAAGAGCGGCGCCTTCATTCCCGGCATCCGCCCCGGTGACCAGACCGCACGCCACATCGACCGCATCCTGTCGCGGCTGACGCTGGCCGGTGCCGTCTACATCACCGCCGTGTGCCTGCTGCCAGAATTCCTGGTGCTCAAGTACAACGTGCCGTTCTACTTTGGTGGTACGTCCTTGCTCATCATCGTGGTCGTGACGATGGACTTCTGGGCCCAGGTGCAGAGTTATGTGATGAGCCAGCAATACGAATCCTTGCTCAAGAAGGCGAATTTCAAAACTTCATGAGCAAGGACGACGTCATCCAGATGCAGGGGGAGATTCTTGAGAACCTCCCCAACGCCACCTTCCGCGTCAAGCTGGAAAATGGCCACGTGGTGCTGGGCCACATCTCCGGCAAGATGCGTATGCACTACATCCGCATCCTGCCGGGCGACAAGGTCACCGTTGAGCTTACGCCGTACGACTTGACGCGGGCACGCATCGTGTTCCGCGCCAAGTAGAAACTAGATTTTTGGGTCAGGAGATAGCATGAAAGTCGCCGCTTCCGTCAAGAAGATGTGCCGTAACTGCAAGGTTATTCGCCGCAAGGGCGTGGTGCGTGTGATCTGCACCGACCCGCGCCACAAGCAGCGTCAAGGCTGAGACAAGAGGAAAACCATGGCACGCATCGCTGGCATCAACATTCCGCCGCACAAGCACGCAGAGATCGGTCTCACGGCCATCTATGGCATCGGCCGTCCGACCGCGCAGAAGATCTGCGTACAGGTCGGAATCCCGTATTCCAAGAAGATCAAGGACCTGACCGACGTCGATCTTGAAAAGATCCGCGAAGAGATCGGCCGCATGACGATCGAGGGCGACCTGCGCCGCGAGCTGTCGATCAACATCAAGCGCTTGATGGACCTGGGCTGCTACCGGGGCTTCCGCCATCGTCGCGGCCTGCCGGTCCGCGGCCAGCGCACACGCACCAATGCCCGCACCCGCAAGGGCCCGCGCAAGGGCGCAGCGGCGCTGAAGAAGTAACTCGCAAATTAGCGCCCGAAGAACTTCAAGAGAGTCACTCCATGGCCAAAGCACCCGTCAATACCGCGGCACGCCGCGTGAGCAAGAAGATCCGCAAGAACATTGCGGACGGCGTTGCGCACGTGCATGCGTCTTTCAACAACACCATCATCACCATCACCGACCGCCAAGGTGGCGCCTTGGCCTGGGCTTCCAGTGGTGGCCAGGGCTTCAAGGGCTCGCGCAAGAGCACGCCCTTTGCGGCGCAGGTGGCCGCAGAAACCGCCGGCCGTGCCGCACAAGAGCAGGGCATCAAGAACCTGGACGTGCGCATCAAGGGCCCGGGCCCGGGACGCGAGTCCAGCGTGCGTGCCCTGGCTTCACTGGGCATACGCATCAACTCGATCAGCGATGTAACGCCCGTCCCGCACAACGGCTGCCGGCCGCAAAAGCGCCGCAGAATTTAGTCCCCCCCGAAGCGCCTGCGGCGCTCCCCCCAGGGGGGGCGCCGTTGGCGGCCCGGCAAAGCCGGTTCCGCGATGGCCGCTTGGGGCCGCGCAGCGGGTTCGACGCAGTACCAAGCAGTTCAGTATCAACCGCAAGTCCACCGTCTGTGCAGGCACCGCCCGCCAGACTCGCGCGGGTCGCAGCGTGAAAACGCAGCGGCTGCCGCGTCAGAAACACAAGGAAACCCACCGTGGCACGTTATCTCGGCCCCAAGGCCAAACTATCCCGCCGTGAAGGCACCGACCTGTTCCTGAAGAGCGCCCGCCGCCCTATCGGGGACAAGTCCAAGTTCGACACCAAGCCGGGGCAGCACGGCCGCACCAGCGGTTCGCGCACCTCCGACTACGGCATGCAGCTGCGCGAGAAGCAAAAGGTCAAGCGCATGTACGGCATCCTTGAGCGCCAGTTCCGCCGCTACTTTGCCGAGGCCGAGCGTCGCAAGGGCAATACCGGCGCCAACCTGTTGTCGCTGCTCGAGTCGCGGCTGGACAACGTGGTCTACCGCATGGGCTTTGGCTCGACGCGCGCCGAGGCCCGCCAGCTGGTGTCGCACAAGGCACTCACCGTCAATGGCCAGGTCGTGAACATCCCGTCCTACGCCGTCAAGGCCGGTGACACCGTGGGCATGCGCGACAAATCCAAGGCGCAACTGCGCGTGACTGAAGCACTCAAGCTTGCGCAATCCATCGGCATGGCCGACTGGGTGGCCGTGGACGCCACCAAGATGGAAGGCGTGTTCAAGAAAGTGCCCGACCGCGACCAGTACGGTGCAGAAATCAAGGAAGCCCTCATCGTCGAGTTGTACTCACGGTGATGCGCGACCCGCGGCCGTCTTGACGGGCGGGCTGCGGGTGGAGGCACTCGTTTCGTTCCGCCGGGCACGAAACGATCGGCTCAAAAACATAGCCCGGCTCGGTCCATCTGCCTTATCGGTGTAACGAGCCGAGGGTATTGACAGGAACTTAAGAAGCAATGCAAACCACACTCCTGAAGCCCAAGGCCATCCAGGTCGAATCGCTCGGCGGCCACCGTGCCAAAGCCACTCTTGAACCCTTCGAGCGCGGCTACGGCCACACCCTGGGCAACGCGCTGCGCCGCGTGCTGTTGTCATCGATGGTGGGCTATGCCCCGACGGAAGTCACCATCGCCGGCGTGCTGCACGAGTACTCGGCCATCGACGGCGTGCAGGAAGACGTCGTGCACATCATGCTCAACCTGAAGGGCGTGGTCTTCCGTCTGCACAACCGCGACGAAGTCACGCTGGTGCTGCGCAAGGAAGGCGAGGGCCCCGTCACCGCCGCCGACATCCAGACCCCGCACGACGTGGAAATCATCAACCCCGAGCACGTGATTGCGCACCTGGCGCAAGGCGGCAAGCTCGACATGCAGATCAAGGTCGAAAAGGGCCGCGGCTATGTGCCGGGCAACCTGCGCCGCTATGGCGACGAGCCGACCAAGAGCATCGGCCGCATCGTGCTGGACGCATCCTTTTCACCCGTGCGCCGCGTCAGCTACGCCGTTGAGAACGCCCGTGTCGAGCAGCGCACCGACCTCGACAAGCTGGTGATGGAGATCGAAACCAACGGCGCCATCCCGCCCGAGGAAGCCATTCGCCAAAGCGCGCGCATCCTGGTCGAGCAACTGGCCTTCTTTGCGCAGATCGATGTCAACCCGAACGACATCATGGTCATGCCGCAAGCGCGTCCGACCCCGTTCGACCCGATCCTGCTGCGTCCGGTGGACGAGCTCGAGCTGACGGTGCGTTCGGCCAACTGCCTGAAGGCCGAGAACATCTACTACATCGGCGACCTGATCCAGCGCACCGAAACCGAACTGCTCAAGACCCCCAACCTGGGTCGCAAGAGCCTGAACGAGATCAAGGAAGTGCTGGCTTCGCGCGGGCTCACGCTCGGCGCGCGGCTGGAAAACTGGCCCCCGCAGGGCCTGGACAAGCGCTGAAAACGCTATCCATGTGCAACCCCCGGTACCTAGTCCGGCCGGGGTTCAATAAAGACAGGAACAAGCACCATGCGCCACCGTAACGGCCCCCGCAAACTCAACCGCACCACCTCGCACCGCCTGGCGATGCTCAGGAACATGTGCAACTCGCTTATCAAGCACGAGGCCATCAAGACCACGCTGCCCAAGGCCAAGGAACTGCGTAGCGTCGTCGAGCCGCTGATCACGCTGGGCAAGACGCCCACGCTGGCCAACCGCCGCCTGGCCTTCAACCGCACCCGTGACCGCGACGTGGTGGCCAAGCTCTTCAACGAACTGGGCCCGCGCTACAACGCGCGCCCGGGCGGCTACACACGCATCCTGAAGATGGGCTTCCGTGTTGGCGACAACGCACCCATGGCGTTTGTTGAACTGGTGGACCGCCCCGAGGTGGCCACCGACACCGCAACAACAGAGGCGACAGAGTAGCGAACTCGGCGCCGATAGGCTATACTCGAAGGCTCAGTCGCGGGGTGGAGCAGCCTGGTAGCTCGTTGGGCTCATAACCCAAAGGTCGCAAGTTCAAATCTTGCCCCCGCAACCAACGTTAATTGACAAACGCCGG
>JANOLY010000193.1:0-2934 GCA_031420055.1 Burkholderiales bacterium
GCCCGCTGGTGGGGCCGCGCGGTGCGCTCGTGCCGGCCACCGACCGCGACATCCCCTGAACCCGCATTCATGAACAACGTACTCGTCCTCGGTGGCACCGGCTTCGTCGGTCGCTCGGTGTGCGAACGGCTGGTCGAACGCCAGGCCGGCGCCGGCCTGGTGCGCGTGGCGACACGGCGCCAGCAGCACGCCAACCGCGTGCGCGCCCTGCCCACGGTGGAGGTGGTGCAGGCCAACGTGCACGACGACGCGCAACTCGCCGCGCTGCTGGTGGGCGTGGACGCGGTGGTCAACCTGGTGGCCATCCTGCACGGCAGCGCCGATGCCTTTGGCCGCGTGCATGTGCAACTGCCGCAGCGCCTGGCGCAGGCCTGCACGGCTGCGGGCGTGCGGCGGCTGGTGCATGTCAGCGCCTTGGGCGTGGGGCCGGCTGCGCCGTCGAACTACCTGCGCAGCAAGACCGCGGGCGAGGCCGCGCTGCAAGCGTCGGGCCTGGCGCTGACGCTGCTGCGGCCCTCGGTCATCTTCGGCACCGAAGACCGCTTTCTCAACGTCTTCGCGCAACTGCAAGCGCTGGCGCCCGTCATCCCGCTGGCCGGCAGCGACGCGCGCTTTCAGCCGGTGTGGGTGGAAGACGTGGCCCGCGCCGTGGTGCATTGCCTTGAGCACGATGCGACCGTGGGCGGCGTGTTCGAGTGCGCCGGGCCCACGGTGTACACGCTGTCAGAACTGGTGCGCCTGGCCGGGCGCTGGTCGGGCCACGAGCGGGCGCAAATCGCGCTGCCAGCCTTCGCCGGCCGGCTGCAAGCCAGGCTGATGGAGCTGCTGCCTGGCGAGCCGCTGATGTCGCGCGACAACGTTGATTCGATGAAGCAGCCCAATGTGGCCAGCGGCCAGGTGCCGGGGCTGGCGGCACTGGGCATCAACGCCACGGCGCTGGAGGCGGTGGCGCCGGGCTACCTGGGCAGCACCTTTGGCCGCGCACGCATGGAACGCTGGCGCGCCGGCGCTGGGCGCGGCTGAGACTGAGGCTGCAGTCGAAACATCAGGCGACGTAGCATCGCCCTCCCGGCCCGCGAAGAGGAGACCTGCGATGGCGCTGCAACTGGTGATAGGCAACAAAAACTACTCGTCGTGGTCGATGCGGCCCTGGGTGCTGATGCGCCAGCTCGGCCTGCACTTCGAGGAAGTCATGATTCGCTTTGACTTCAGCGCGCACTCGCACTTCAAGCGCGACGTGGCGCACTACAGCCCCGCCGGGCGCGTGCCGGTGCTGGTGGACGATGGCTTTGCGGTGTGGGATTCGCTGGCCATCATCGAGTACCTGCACGACAAGTTTCCCGGCAGCAACATCTGGCCCGACGATATTCAACTGCGCGCCCGCGCCCGCTGCATGGCCGCCGAAATGCATTCGGGCTTTGGTGCCCTGCGCAACCACTGCCCCATGAACATCGAGGCCAGCCTGCCCGAGGTGGGCGCCAAGATCTGGGCCGAGCAAGCCACCGTGCGTGCCGACGCCACGCGCATCGAACTGATGTGGGCCGAGGCCTTGCTGGCCAGCGGCGGGCCATTCCTGTTCGGAGAATTCAGCGCCGTGGACGCCATGTACGCGCCGGTGTGCATGCGGCTGCGCAGCTACGCCCTGCCGGTGCCGGCCAGTACGCAGCGCTACATCGAGCACATGGTGGCCGCGCCCGGCGTGGCCGCGTGGATGGCGCAGGCCCTGGCCGAGCACGACTTCGTGCCCGAAGACGAGCCCTACCGCACCCAGCGCTGAGGCGCTGCCCGGCCGCCGCACGCGCATGGAGCTTTTTGTCGTTGGCGGCACGGTGCGCGACGCGCTGCTGGGCCTGCCCGCCAGCGACCGCGACTGGGTCGCCGTGGGTGCCACGCCCGACGAGCTGGTGGCGCTGGGCTACCGCCCGGTGGGCAAGGATTTTCCGGTCTTCATCCACCCCACCACGGGCGAAGAAGTGGCCCTGGCGCGCACCGAACGCAAGAGCGGCCGCGGCTACCGCGGCTTCACCGTGCACGCCGCACCCGGCGTCACGCTGCAAGAAGACTTGTCGCGCCGAGACCTCACCGTCAACGCCATCGCCCAGGCCGAAGACGGCACGCTCATCGACCCGCATGGCGGCCAGCGCGACCTGCAAGCGCACGTGTTCCGGCATGTTTCGCCGGCCTTTGTTGAAGACCCCGTGCGCGTGCTGCGCCTGGCCCGGCTGGCGGCGCGGTTTCCTGACTTCACGGTGGCCCCAGAAACCCAAGCGCTGCTGGTGCAGATGGTGGAGGCTGGCGAGGTCGATGCCCTGGTGCCTGAGCGGGTGTGGCAAGAACTCTCGCGCGGCCTGATGGCGACGCGCCCCAGCCGCATGTTCGACGTGCTGCGTGCTTGCGGCGCATTGCAGCGCTTGCTGCCCGAGGTGGACCGCCTGTGGGGCGTGCCGCAGCGGCCTGAGCACCACCCCGAGGTCGACACTGGCGTGCACCTGATGATGGTGCTGGACTGTGCCGCGGCACTGAACACCTCGCTGCCCGTGCGCTGGGCCTGCCTGGGGCACGACCTGGGCAAGGGCACCACGGCGCCGGCCGAGTGGCCGCGCCACATCGCCCACGAGATGCGCAGTGCCAAGCTGGTGCGCCAGATGGGCCAGCGCCTGCGCGTCAGCGTGGAGTGCAACGAGCTGGCCGACGTGGTCGCGCGCGAACATGGCAATGTGCATCGCAGCAGCGAGCTGGGTGCCACGGCGCTGCTGCGCTTGTTCGAACGCTGCGACGCGCTGCGCCGGCCGCAGCGCTTTGCCGAACTGCTGCTGGCCTGCGAATGCGACGCCCGCGGCCGCCTGGGCCGCGAGCACGACGCCTATGCGCCCGCCGCGCGCCTGCCGCCCTTGCTGCAAGCGGCGCTGGCGGTGGATTCCGCCGCGGTGGCCG
>JANOLY010000194.1:0-8186 GCA_031420055.1 Burkholderiales bacterium
CCCACGTCGTACCGCGCCATGGCTGCGCTGCTGCCTGCGCAAGGCTTACCCAGCCTGCGCCAATGTGTGTCGGCTGGCGAGGCCTTGCCGGCGGCCACGCGTTTGCTGTGGAAGCAAGCCACCGGCATCGAGATCATCGACGGCATCGGCTCGACCGAGATGTTCCACATCTTCATCAGCGCCGACGAGGCCCAGGCGCGGCCCGGTGCCACCGGGCTGCCGGTGCCCGGCTACCGGGCCTGCGTGCTGGGCGACGACGGCCAGGAACTGCCGCGCGGCCAGGTCGGCCGGCTGGCCGTGAAAGGCCCCACCGGCTGCAAGTACCTGGACGACCCGCGCCAGGCCCAATACGTGCAAAACGGCTGGAACCTCACCGGCGACGCCTACCTGGTCGACGACGACGGGCAGTTCGTCTACCAAGCGCGCACCGACGACATGATCGTCTCCGGCGGCTACAACATCGCCGGCCCCGAGGTGGAAGGCGCCCTGCTGCTGCACCCGGCCGTGGCCGAATGTGGCGTGGTCGGCCAGCCCGATGAAGCGCGCGGCATGCTGGTCACGGCCTATGTCGTGCTCAAGCCGGGCCATGCGCCGGGCGCCGACACCGTGCGCGCGTTGCAGGACTTCGTCAAGCAGACCATCGCGCCCTACAAGTACCCGCGCCAGATCGAGTTTCGCGAACATTTGCCGCGCACCGAGACCGGCAAACTGCAGCGCTTCTTGCTCCGCGCACAGCCCGGCAGCCCGGCATGAACTTCACCGCCACGCGCACCGTGCGATTTGCCGATTGCGACCCCGCCGGCATCGTCTTCTACCCGCAGTACCTGGTGATGCTGAACACGCTGGTCGAGCAGTGGTTCGACGAAGGCCTGGGCGTGCCCTACGCAACGCTGATCGGTGCCCGGCGCACCGGCCTGCCCACGGTGCGGCTGGAGGTCGATTTCACGGCGGTCAGCCGGCATGGTGATGTGCTGCACCAGGTGCTGGCCGTCGAGAAGCTGGGCCGCAGCTCGCTGACGTTGAAGATCGAGTTTCACGGCACCGAACTGCGCTTGCGCGCCCGCCAGGTGTTGGTGTGCACCTCGCTGTTGACGCACCGGCCCCTGCCGCTGCCCGACGACGTGCGCCTGGCGATGCACCTCTACCAGTCCACGGAGAATCCGCCATGACCGTCCTGCAACCGCCCGGTTGGGCCACACCCCGGGGCTACGCCAACGGTGTGGCCGCCGCCGGCACCCTGGTGTTTGTGGCCGGGCAGATCGGCTGGAACGCGCAGAACGTGTTTGTCAGCGACGACCTCGTGGCCCAGGTTCGCCAGGCGCTTCTGAACGTGCGCGCCGTGCTGGCCGAGGCCGGCGCGGGCCCCGAGCACATCACGCGCATGACCTGGTACCTGACCGACAAGCGCGAGTACCTGGCCCGCTCGCGCGAGATCGGAGCCGCATTCCGCGACCTCATGGGGTGCTTTTCCATGGCCATGTCCGCCGTTCAGGTGGTGGCTTTGATGGAAGACCGTGCCAAGGTCGAGATCGAAGTCACCGCCGTATTGCCGGCGGCCTGAGCCCGACCCGCCCGCACATCGCTGTCGGCGCGGTTGCAGGATGCAATTTCCCTTGAACCTTGGCGCCGATTGTGTAGTCTCCAGGGATCCCCCCAGCCCCGAGGCCCGCCGATGAAACCTGTTTCCGAACTGCTCAAGAACCGCGAGGGTGTGTTGTGGCACGTGCGGCCCACCGACACCGTGTTCGAGGCTCTGCAGATGCTGGCCCAACATGAGGTGGGCGCCCTGATGGTGATGGAAAACGGCGCCCTGGTGGGCGTCCTCTCCGAGCGCGACTACACGCGCAAGATCGCCTTGCAGGGGCGCAGTTCCAAGGAGGCCAAGGTCGCGGACATCATGACCTCGCATGTCTTCACCGTCGGTCCAGGTACCGGCACCCAGGCCTGCATGGCGCTGATGAGCGGGAAGAAGATCCGCCACGTGCCCGTCGTCGAGGGCCGCACGGTGTTGGGCATGATCTCCATCCGCGACCTGATGGACGACATCATTGCCGACCACGAGGCGACCATCGCCCAGCTCGAGAACTACATCCAGTCCTAGGCGCAGCCGCCTTGCGACCTCCGCACGCTCTGGGTTTCTCGGTCACGAGCAGGCAAGCGCCGAGGGCTGCGCGGTGAGCAGCGCTGCGGACATCGATACCGCCGTGCAGCGCCAGTTGCTGGCCATCGCCTTGCGCAATTCGGCTCGCAGCACGGTGCTGCTCATGGCCGCCGTGGTCATCATCACCGCCTTGGGGTTCCGAAACAACGAGCCCACGGCCGCCTGGCTGGTGCTGCTGCTGGGCTTGGGCGTGTCGGCTTGGCGTTTGCTGCTGAGTCGGCGTTACGGCCAGACCGAGTCGCTGGACCCCAACGCCATGACCCAAGCCGTGCACCAGTTGGAGGCCAACGCCGTGGTGGTGGGCCTGATGTGGATCGTGGCGACGGCCCGCGTCTACCCCCTGCTTTCCGGCAACACGGCCACGGTGTATATCGTCGTCATTTGCGGCTCCGTGGCCACGGCGGCCTTCTTCATGTCGCTGGCCGGGCGCAGTTTTGCCTTGTTGACCACCTTGCAGCTGGGGTCGGTGGTGATCGTGTGTGTACGCTCCGGCCAGGTCAGTGCCTATGCGCTGGCCGTGCTGGCCGTGCTCTTCGGCGTGACCATGCTGCGGGCCACGCGAGAGTTTCGCGAGACCACGGTGCGCGCTCTGCGACACAGCCTGGAGGTCGACGACGCCAACGACATGCTGCAGCGCGCCAAGCAAGCGGCCGAGGCGGCGAATCTGGCCAAGTCGCAATTCCTGGCCACCATGAGCCACGAGATCCGCACCCCCATGAACGGTGTGCTGGGCGCGCTGGAGCTGCTGCGCCGGACGCCGCTGGAACAGCGCCAGCGCCGGCTGGTGAAAACGGCCTCGGCGTCGGGCGAGTCGCTGATGGACATCCTGAACGACGTGCTTGACCACTCCAAGATCGAAGCCGGCAAGCTGCAGATGGCGCTCACCCCCATGTCCTTGCACTCGGTGGTGGCGGCGGCCACCGGGCTGTTTCGTGCCAACGCCGAAGGCCGTGGGCTGACGGTGACGCTGCAACTGGACCCCGACGTGCCCGACGCCGTGGTGGGCGACGCGCCGCGGCTCAAGCAGGTGCTGCTCAACCTGGTGGGCAATGGGGTGAAGTTCACCGAGAGGGGCGACGTGTGTCTGCACGTGATGCCGCTGGCCGCCACCGAGGGCCGGGCCGGCGTGCGCTTTGCGGTGGAGGACACCGGCATCGGCATTGCGCCCGAATCCTTGGCGCAGATCTTCCAGCCCTTTCACCAGGTCGACAGCACACGCTCGCGCTTGCGTGGCGGCACCGGGCTGGGTCTGGCCATCAGCCAACGCATCGTGCAGGCCATGGGGGGCGAGATCACCGTCACCAGCCGTATGGGCGTTGGTTCGGTGTTCAGTTTCGAGCTGGACTTTGCGCGCTCGCGCAGCGTGCCACCACCGCAGCCGGCGTCGGATTTCGGCGGCCTGGACGGCGGCGAGCGGCTCAGCGGCGTGGTGATGCTGGTGGAGGACAACGTCGTCAACCGCATGATCGGCGCCGAGATGCTGCAGTCGCTGGGCGTGCACGTGATCGAGGCCGAGGATGGCAAGCAGGCATTGGCCCTGCTGGAACGCCAGCCGGTCGACCTGGTGCTGATGGACGTTCAAATGCCGGTCATGGACGGCTACGCCGCCACGCGGCTGGCGCGCGAGCGCGAGCTGCGCTTGGGCCTGCCGCGTGTGCCCATCGCCGCGCTCACCGCCAACGCCTTCGACGAAGACGCCGCGCATGCCCTGGCCGCAGGCATGGATGCGCACCTGGCCAAACCCTACTCGCGCTCGCAGTTGCGCGCGCTGCTCGAACGTTGGCTGTAGCGCCGCCGCTACAGCGCCAGCCGGTGCGACTGCATCAGCAGCAGTCCTTCAAAGATGAGCGTGTCCACGGCCTCGAAGGCCAGCTCGGTCAGCGGTGGCAGCTTGACGGTGGCGCCGCCCGTCATCAGCAGCATCGGCTCGACGCCGCAGCGCTGGTGAAGTCGCCGGTGCTGGCGTTCGATGGCACCGGCGATGGCGTTCGCGCCGCCGCTCATCAGTGCGTCGCTGGTGTTGGTGGGAAAGTCCACCACCTCGCCGGTGGGCACTTTCAACCCCGCCGTGCCCATCTCCAGCGCACGCAACATCAGGCCGAAGCCGGGCAGGATCAAGCCGCCCAGGAAGTGGCCCTGGGCGTCCAGCGCGTCCACGGTCACTGCCGTGCCGACCATCACCACCAGCGCCGGTCGTGCCGGCCCGGCGGCCAGCACGCGCGAACGGGCCCCGGCCAGTGCGGTCCAGCGGTCGGCTCCCAGCCGCTGGGGGTGCTCGTAGCCGTTACTCAGCCCGGCTTCACGGGCCGCCGGTACCACCCATCGCGGGGTGATGTCCCACAGCTCCATCTGCTCTTCGACACGCCGGCGCACGGCGTCGCCGGCCACGGCGCAGCCCAGCATGCTGGCCGGCGCGGGCAACGCCCGCCACTGCTGATCGGCCAGGTCGTCGATGGTTTCGAGGAACACCGCACCCTGGTGCAGCAGCACAGCGCCCGGGTGTGGCGCGGCGTAGAGGGCCCACTTCAGCCGCGTGTTGCCGATGTCGATGGCGAGGAAGGTCATGGCCCAGTCACGAAGCTTGGAGGGCGATCGTAGCCGGTGCGTCGCTTGGGCCGATAGTGGCATCATCCCTCACCACATTTGATCTCACACGGGGCTACGGGCCATGACTGATCTTTCCGCCGAGTCCAAGGCGCTGGCCGACTACCGCCCGACGCACAAGGTGCGCTTCGTCACCGCGGCCAGCCTGTTCGACGGCCACGACGCGGCCATCAACATCATGCGCCGCATCCTGCAAGGCATGGGCGCCGAGGTGGTGCACCTGGGGCACAACCGTTCTGTCGATGAAGTGGTGACTGCCGCGCTGCAAGAAGACGTGCAAGGCATCGCCATCAGCAGCTACCAGGGCGGCCACATCGAGTACTTCAAGTACATGGTGGACCTGCTGCGCCAGCGTGGCGGCGCGCACATCCAGGTCTTCGGCGGCGGCGGTGGCGTCATCGTGCCGGCCGAGATCAGTGAGCTGCAAGGCTACGGCGTGGCACGCATCTACAGCCCCGAAGACGGCCAGCGCATGGGCCTGGCCGGCATGATCGGCGAGATGGTCATGCGCTGCGACAACGACTTGTCGGTACACGCACCCCAGGACGTGGCCGCGTTGCAAGGCCACAGCGACGCCGCCTGGCGCGCGCTGGCCCAGGCCATCACGGCGCTGGAGAACGGCCAGGCCAGCGCTGCCTTCAAGGCCGCGCTTCATGCTGCCGCGGCGGCCGTGAAGACACCCGTGCTGGGCATCACCGGCACCGGTGGCGCGGGCAAGAGCAGCCTCACGGATGAACTCATCCGCCGCATCCGCCTGGACCAGGGCGACAGCCTGCGCATTGCCGTCATCAGCATCGACCCCAGCCGGCGCAAGAGTGGCGGCGCGCTGCTGGGTGACCGCATCCGCATGAATGCGCTCGGGACCTGGGCCCCCCAGCTTGCCGCTGCGCGGACTTCGCTGCCCCCCGAGGGGGCGCACGCCGCCTTGGGGCGGCCCAGCGGCGGCGTGGGTCATGGCGCGCGCGTCTTCATGCGCTCGCTCGCCACACGCGACTTCGGCAGCGAGATCAGCCGCGCGCTGCCCGACGTGCTGGCCGCGTGCAAGGCGGCGGGCTTTGATCTCATCGTCGTCGAGACCTCGGGCATCGGCCAGGGCGACGCCGCCATCGTGCCGCTGGTGGACGTGCCGATGTACGTGATGACGCCCGAGTTCGGCGCCGCCAGCCAGCTGGAAAAGATCGACATGTTGGACTTCGCGGAGTTCGTGGCCATCAACAAGTTCGACCGCAAGGGTGCTGCCGACGCGCTGCGCGATGTCGCCAAGCAGGTGCAGCGCAACCGCGAAGACTGGATGCAGCGGCCCGAGCAGATGCCGGTGTTCGGCACCATGGCCAGCCGCTTCAACGACGACGGCGTGACCGCGCTGTACCAGGCCCTGCTGCCGCGGCTTGCAGCCTTGGGCCTGCCGGTGGGCGAGAGCCGGTTGCCGCGCGCCACCACGCGCCACAGCACGCACCAGGTGCCCATCGTGCCGGCAGCGCGCGCACGCTACCTGGCCGACATCGCCGACACCGTGCGCAGCTACAAGCGCCACGCGCTGGCGCAAAGCCGCGTCGCGCGTGAAGTGCAGCAGTTGCAGGCCACAGCCACGATGCTGCAGACCGACAAGCCCGAACGCCACCGCGCGGTGGAGGCCGTGCTGGACATCGCCGCGCAGCGCCGCACGCTGCTGGACACGCACTCCACCCGGCTGCTGGCCATGTGGCCGGACATGCAGCAGGCCTATGCGGGCGACGACTACGTGGTGAAGATCCGCGACCGCGAAATCCGCACCGCGCTGACCCACACCACGCTGTCGGGCAGCAAGATTCGCAAGGTGGCACTGCCCGGCTACGAATGCCATGGCGAACTGCTGAAGTGGCTGCTGCTGGACAACGTGCCCGGCTCCTTCCCCTACACCGCCGGTGTGTTCGCCTTCAAGCGCGAAAACGAAGACCCCACGCGCATGTTCGCCGGTGAAGGCGATGCGTTTCGCACCAACCGGCGCTTCAAGGTCGTCAGCGCAGGCCTGCCCGCAAAACGCCTGAGCACGGCCTTCGACAGCGTCACCCTGTACGGCAACGACCCCGACCTGCGGCCCGACATCTACGGCAAGGTCGGCAACTCGGGTGTCAGCATCGCCACGCTGGATGACCTGAAGGTGCTGTACAGCGGCTTCGAGCTGACGAGCCCCAGCACCAGCGTCAGCATGACCATCAACGGCCCGGCGCCCAGCATCCTGGCGATGTTCATGAACACCGCCATCGACCAGAACCTGGACAAGTTCGTCGCCGACAACCACCGCCCGCCCACCGAAGACGAAGCCGCCAAGATCCGCGCCTGGACGCTGGCCAATGTGCGCGGCACGGTGCAGGCCGACATCCTGAAAGAAGACCAGGGACAGAACACCTGCATCTTCAGCACCGAGTTCAGCCTGAAGGTGATGGGCGACATCGCCCAGTACTTCGTCAACCACGACGTGCGCAACTTCTACAGCGTCAGCATCAGCGGCTATCACATTGCCGAGGCCGGGGCCAACCCGCTCAGCCAACTGGCCTTCACGCTGAGCAACGGCTTCACGTTTGTTGAAGCCTATCTGGCGCGCGGCATGTTGATCGACGACTTCGCGCCCAACCTGAGTTTCTTCTTCAGCAACGGCATGGACCCGGAGTACACCGTGCTCGGTCGGGTTGCTCGAAGGATTTGGGCCGTGGCCATGCGCGAGCGCTATGGCGCGAACGAACGCAGCCAGAAGCTGAAGTACCACGTGCAGACCAGCGGGCGCAGCCTGCACGCGCAAGAGATCCAGTTCAACGACATCCGCACCACGCTGCAAGCCTTGATTGCCGTGTACGACAACTGCAACAGCCTGCACACGAATGCGTTTGACGAAGCCATCACCACGCCCACTGAAGACAGCGTGCGCCGCGCCATGGCCATCCAGATGATCATCAACCGCGAGTGGGGTCTGGCGAAGAACGAGAACCCCAACCAGGGCGCCTTCGTCATCGACGAGCTGACGGAACTGGTGGAAGAAGCGGTGCTGGCCGAGTTCGAGAAAATTGCCGAGCGCGGTGGTGTGCTGGGGGCCATGGAAACGGGTTACCAGCGCGGCAAGATCCAGGAAGAGAGCATGCACTATGAGATGCTCAAGCACACCGGCGAGTACCCCATCATCGGTGTCAACACCTTTCGCAACCCGCAGGCCGACGGGCCGCAGCAGACCATCGAGCTGGCGCGTTCGACCGAAGAAGAAAAGCAAAGTCAGCTCGCCCGCCTGGCCGACTTCCATGCCCGCCACGCCGCCGAATCACCGGCCATGCTGACGCGGCTGCAACAGACCGTCATCAACAACGGCAACGTGTTTGAAGTGCTGATGGACGCCGTGCGCTGCTGCAGCCTGGGCCAGATCACGAACGCGCTGTTCGAGGTGGGTGGGCAG
>JANOLY010000195.1:0-5463 GCA_031420055.1 Burkholderiales bacterium
CTCGAACTCGTCACCGGGCGCCACAAGGCGCTGGTGTTCAGCCAGTTCACCGACTTCTTGAAGCTGCTGGCCGAGCGGCTGGACAGCTGCGGTATCAGCTACCAGTACCTCGACGGCAGCACCCCCGCGGCCGAACGCGGCAAGCGCGGGGTGGCCTTCCAGCGCGGCGAGGGCGACCTCTTCCTCATCAGCCTGAAGGCCGGCGGCTTCGGCCTGAACCTGACCGCCGCCGACTATGTGCTCATCGTCGACCCCTGGTGGAACCCCGCCGCCGAAGACCAGGCCATGGGCCGCGCCCACCGCATCGGCCAACTGCGCCCGGTGACGGTGTATCGGCTCGTCACGGCCGGGTCGATCGAAGAGCGCATCGTCGAGCTGCACCGCGACAAGCGCAGCCTGGCCGACGGCATTCTTGAAGGCCAGGACCAGGGCAAGCCGATAGGTGCTGATGAGCTGGGGGCGTTGCTGCGCGAAGGATGAGGCTCACAAAGGCTAAGGAGCAAGGTGTGCGTCGTATCACGAGCCGATGAACAAGCCCTACTTTGTGCGCGCGGAATGGGACGATGACGCGGCGGTCTGGGTCGCCAGTTCAGACGACGTGCCGGGCTTGGTAACCGAGGCAGCCACGCTCGAAGCCATGGACGCAAAGCTCAGGCGCCTGGTGCCGGAACTCCTGGACGCCAACGGCTGCCTGCCGGCGGACGGGCAAGTGACCGTTGAGTTGCTGGCCCGCAGGTTCAGCGTGGCCTTGCCCGCTGCAGCCTGATCTCGATGGGGCCAAGCTTCACGCCGGAACGGGTCCGGCTGTTGAAGCAAGCCGGCCTGCCCAAGCAGTTCTGGATTCGAAACCCCAAGCCCTGCACGCTCATCAAGGGATGCCCCAACGGGAATCCCGAGCGCTCGAAGCCTCAGCGTTCCCGCCGCCGCAGGGCCAGCGTCAGGGCGCCGATGCCCACCAACATCAAGGCGTAGGTCTGTGGCTCCGGCACGGCGGCCACATCGCCGGGGCGTACAGCCAGGGCATACGACGAACTGCTCTTGGCAAGGTTGAACTGGCTGCCGCCGGGGGTATTGAAGCCCCACGCGTTGCTCTGATCCGGCGCGTACTCCGTACCGGACCAGTAAACGAATCCCTGCAAGTTCTGGAAACCGCCTGTATTTGTCAGGCCAGAGCCGGGCTGTCCGCCAATGCCTGAGGCATCGTAGAAGGCCTTGTTGCCGAGCGTAAGGTAATACAGATGCGCCATCTCGCCAGTCGTCGGCTGTACGTTGAAGCCGCAGTCGGTGCCGAGGTAGCTGAAGTCACAGCCCGGCGGACCCGTATCCACGACCTTTGGCAGCCGCCAGCCGCCCACGCCGCCGACCACCAGGGTGTTGGCCCAGGTGTTGGAGGTGCTCCAGTTCATTGCCCCGTTGAGATTCGCATTGCGCAGCCAGGTGATGTTGAGCACCGTGTCGTAGAAAGCGTCGGTCACGGTGTCGCCGTTGATGTCGCGCGGTTGCAGCGTGGCTTCCCAGGTGCCTTGCCCGGGCACACCTACCGCGTGTGCCAGCCCGGCGCCCAGCGTGGCAGCCGCCACCACAACGCCCAGCGCAGCGCGAGTCTTGAGTCTCGATGTCATCTTCAGCCCCTCCCTTGTCAGCCCAGTTGCGGCAGGGCCGCCCGGCCCTGCCATCAGCCGCGACGATCCCCCCCCCCCCGAACTGTCAAGCCCTCGGTCACGGGGTTTGGGGTCTTTCGCGCTGCAGGAGTTGCCAACACTGGCCGAGCCAACCCAGCAGCGGCCGCACAAGGGTCTGACCAATCGAGGTCAGCGGCGCAGTCTTGGCAGCCATGGTCAATGTTGCTGGCCAGCAGCCGCTGCCTCTACGGCTTGGTGTACGGCACCACCAACCGCCCCTTGCCCAGCATCGGAAAGTGCTTGGCATTGAGCGAAAGCAACACGCGCTCGGTATGGATGGCGGTGGCGGCGATCAAGGCGTCGTTCAGGCCAACCCCGTGTGACTTGCCCCAGTCGCGCCGCAGCAGGCCGCCTTGCGCCGCGATCGTCGCACTGAGTTCGATCTGTGGGAACGTGCCGAGCAAGGTATCGAGTGCATGGCGCTCGGCGCCATCGCGCACGCCGGCATGCAGCTCGGCCACCGACAAGGTGGAAATGGCACAGTCGTCTGGCAATTTGTCGAACAGCGCCGCAGCACTGGGATGTCTGCGCAGGTAGTCGATCAGCAGGTCGGTATCGAGCAGGGCTGGCTTGCGGGTCGAGATGACGGTGCTCACAGGCGCTTCTTGCGGGGCCCGTCGAAACGCCGCTCCTCGCCGCGCAGTTGCCGCGTGGTGGGGGCTTGGGCGTTATGTGCCCAGGCGCCAAACGATTCGCGGCGCAGAGCGCGCTTGTCTACCGGCGCCTGGCGTGCGAGGTACTCGTCAAGAGCCTCACGAATCAGTGCGCTGTGCGTGGTGCCGCGCGCGCGTGCGTGGGATGCGAGGTGGTTGAGATGCGACTCTGTGAGGTAGATCTGTGAGCGCTGCATGGCGACTTCCATTGAAGTGGTGTATGTCGATGGTGTATGTGATTGTCTAGCCCTTCAAGGCGCGGGTCAAGGAGCAGCCGCAACCGATGCTGCGCCCCCTGCGCAGGGGGCGGACAGCGAGGTCTCATCAGTCTTGGCGACAGCGATCAGCCAGGAGTTGGGCGTGGCCCCCACACCGTGGTCGACCCTGTGCGCACCGGCTGGGTCGGCAAGCTTGCGCACCGCGGCGCGCATCAAAAGCGGTCAGAGGGGGAAACCACCTCTTTAGACGAGCAAAGGGGACGCGAGGCCTGCTGTCCCGTCCAAAAGGAAGCGTCACCTGCTTCACTGACGTTGCTGGCGACATGCCGCGACAGGAAGTGTGGCCAGGTTTGGTTCACCACCCCTGGTTATCTCGGCTTGCGGCGGGGTCGGGGCGCAGACTACCCTCGAGCACCTTTTGCAGCAGGAGACATTCGATGAGGTTGACGATTTGGGGTGCGCTTTCGGTCGCGACTTTGTGGGCCTGCCCGGCCCTGGCGCAGTCCGACTGGCCGGCCCGCCCGGTGACCGTGGTAGTGCCCTCGTCGCCCGGTGGCGGCACCGACACCTACGGCCGCATCCTGGCGCAGGCGCTGACAGAGCAGTTGAAGCAAACCTTTGTCGTTGAAAACAAGCCCGGCGCCAGCGGCGCCATCGGCGCCACGGCGGTGGCGCAGGCAGTGGCCGATGGCTACACGATCTTGGTGGCGTCCAATTCGTCGCTGGGCATCAACCCGGGCCTGTACAAGACGCTGCAGTACGACGTGTTCCGCGACTTCGCGCCGGTGACGCGCGGCGTCATCGCGCCCATGGTCATCGTCGCCCACCCCGACGCCAAGTTGAAAACCCTGGCGCAACTGGTCGAGCGCGGCAAGGTCGAGCCCGAGAAGCTGTTCTACGGCACCGCCGGCGTGGCAGCCCGCTGTACATCGGCGTGCGCATGGTGGAGGCAGCGAGCGGCGCCCGCTTCAGTCATGTGCCCTACAATGGCGTCGGCCCGGCCTACCAAGACCTGCTGGCCGGGCGCTTGCAGTTCATGCTGACCGACCTGGCCAGCGTGCGCCAGCACATCGACGCCGGCAAGCTGGTGGCGCTGGCCGTCACCGACAAGACGGCGCTGTTGCCGGGTGTGCCCACGCTGGCCGAAGCCGGCACGCCGGGCATCAAGGCCTTCACGTCGTTCTCCGTCATGGTGCCGGCCAAGGTGCCGCCGGCGCTGGTCAAGCGCATCGCCGCTGAAGTGGCCAAGGCCATGAAGGCGCCCGCCACGGTCGCAAGACTGGATCAGCAAGCGCTGCTGCCGGTGTTCGATACGCCAGAGCAGTTTGCCGCCTCGCTGAAAGACGAGCAGCAACACTGGGCGGCCTTCATCAAGCTGAACAACATCACGCCCGATTGAACGCCGATAAAGGGTAGCGTCCCAATACGGTTCGTTTAGCCAGTTTCGTATCAGAATTCGCACTTCATCACTGCGGGACGATTCATGGCCAGAACCAAGGCGAGTCTGGGGCCCGGCGCCCGGCTGAGTGACTACCTCAGTGCCAGTTTGCTGGCCCGGGTGTACCCACCGGCGTTGGTACATGGTGTGCTTGACGAGCATGCAGTCAACAGCCAGCGTGTACGTAGCTTTCCGGCCGTGCCGGTGGCTTACTACTGCATGGCACTGAGTCTGTACCCCGAGGCGGCCTGTACTGATGTCTTTGCCGTCATGGCCTTGGGCTTGACTTGGACGCAAGGCAGCCGGGCGGCTCCCACGGCGGCCAAGTCCTCAATCAGCGCTGCGCGCAGCAAGATCGGCTTCAAACCTTTGCAGACTCTGCAAGAGCGCGCTTGCGTGCCCCTGGCTGATCCCATCGCACAGCCTGAAGCGTTCTACGCCGGCTTTCGCTTGGTGGCCATCGACGGCAGCCACTTCGAGCTGCCCGCCGACCCGGCCAATGTCGCCGCCTTCGGCTACCCCGGCAGCCGCAGCGCCCAAGCGTCCTATCCGCAAGCGTTGTGTGTGGTGCTGGCCGAGTGCACTACGCACGCCATCATCGGCGCCAATCTGGGCGCCTACCGCGATCCCGAGTGGGAGGTCTGCAAGCCCCTGCTGGGTCGCCTGACGCCACAAATGCTGTGCCTGGCAGACCGTGGTTTCAACGGCTACGTTCACTGGCAGGCGGCGGTGGCCACAGGAGCGCAGTTGCTGTGGCGATGCCGGGTTGATCGGCAACTGCCGATGATCGAGAGCTTGTCCGACGGCTCGTACCTGAGCGCCATCTACCCCAGCACGCGCTCGCGGCGCACCCGTGAAGGAGAGATCGTCGTGCGCGTGATCGAGTACAGCCTGCCGGGCACCGCCGACGGGCAAGCGCGCTATCGACTGCTCACCACATTGTTGGATCCCCTCGCGGCGCCAGCGCTGGAGTTGGCCGCGCTGTACCACGAGCGCTGGGAGATCGAGGCGGTGTTTGACGAACTCAAGACCCACCTGGCCCAAGGTCGCCGAACCCTGCGCAGCAAGACCCCAGAGGGGGTGCGCCAGGAGTTCTTCGGCTGGGTGCTGGCGCACTATGCCGTGTGTTGGTTGATGCACCAAGCCGCCAGCACCCACCGGGTGCGCCAGCGAAGTCTGTCCTTCACCAGCAATGTTCATCTACTGCGCCGCGCCCAGCCCCTGTCAGGGGCCTTTCCCCCCAGGGCGCCCAAGATTGCGACAACGCCACTTCAACGCGCTGCTGCGTGAGGCAGCCAACTTGCGATTCAGCAGCAGCCGCGGGCGCGTGAACCCACGCATGGTCAAGGCACACCGCTCGCAGTTCCCCGGCCATGATCCAACCAGACTGCCCGGAAGCGAAGCTGACTTCACTCCGATACTGTTGACGCCCAGGCCACTGTCAAAAGGGCAAAAGTTTCCTGGGATTTCTT
>JANOLY010000196.1:0-5940 GCA_031420055.1 Burkholderiales bacterium
AACCTGGCTCAGTGGCTGGAACTCGGGCGCGAGGCAGTGCTGCCGGTGGCCGAGCCGGGTCCGGACGTATTGCGCCGCACCGAGCAGCGCGCGGTGGTGCTGCAACTCGAGCGCTTGATGGACTACCCCATGGTGCGCGAACGCGTCGAAGCCGGCACCCTGGCCTTGCATGGCTGGCACTACGTGATCGAAGACGGCGAAGTGCATGTCTTCGACGTCAAACGTGGGGGCTTCGTGCCCGCGGCCCAGGCGGACAATGCCGGCACCGGACCGTACCTGGCGCATGCGCAGGACGACGCCAGTGAAGAAGTGACACGACTCTGAAAGCTCATCCATGGCTCAAACCCACGCTGCCGCAGGCGACATCATCGACATCCGGCCGCTGGGCGCCGTCTTGCACGATCACGTCACGACTGCGTTCTTCAAGTCGGCCCAGCTGGAGCTGGTGCGCCTGGTGCTCCCCAGCGGCAAGGCGATGCGCGAACACAAGGTGGCGGGCGAGATCACCGTGTTGTGCATCGAGGGTCTGATCGACTTCACCACGCCCAGCCGCAGCCAGCGGCTGGCGCCCGGCCAGTTGATTCACCTGGCCGCTGGCGAGCCCCATTCGCTGCGGGCCGTGGCCGATTCCTCGGCGCTGCTGACGATCTGCCTGCTTGCGCCGTGAGCGCGCGCCGCGGCCACGGGTCAGCCCAGTTGCACGGCCTGGCCCTGGCGGTCGAAGGGGATCAACCCCGACAGGTCACCGGCTTTCACGGCCTCGGTCATGCGCTGCAACGCGTTTTCGATCTGGCTGTCGCTCGGCGCTCGCCCTGCGCTGCCTGAAAGGGCGGCGGCAAACACCAGCGCCCACGCCGGGCCCGAGGCGGCGGCTTCGTCAACCAGCGCGCCAAAGTCGGCCAGCGCCGCCGGGTCCTTGTCGACACACATCAAGGGCGCCAACTCGCCTGACGCGCCGGCTTCGAAGTCGGCGCGTTGCGCGGCCGTGGCGTCGGGCGACAGACTGGCCCCCGCAAAAACCAGCAGCAGGCGCTGCGGTTGGCGCTGGCCGCGCGCAGCGCTGAGCAAGTCGTTGAAGTGGCTGATGTCCATGGCACCGAGCTTAGCCGGCCAGCCCCAGCGCCACCACGCCCGGTGCGCATGAACGTCGATCGCGCTTGATCCGCATCACAGTCCGTGGTGGTCACGTCGATAAAGTGGGCGGATGCATCGAACCTGGAGCCTTGCGGCGAAGTTGGGCGTCATCGGCGCGGTGCTGCTCGTGGTGGCACTGGCCTCGATCAGCCTGACCTTGTGGGTGACCTGGCAACTGGAAGGCGGCGCCGCGGCCGTCAACGAGACCGGCCGGATGCGCATGCAGACCTGGCGGCTGGCGCAGGCGCTGCCGGGGGCCGACCCCCAGCGCATCGAGACATTGATGACGCAGTTTGACCGCAGCGTGCTGGCCTTGCAGTCCGGCGACCCCGCCCGGCCGCTTTTTGTGCCCAGCGACAGCCGCACGCAACAGGCCTTTGCCGAGGTGCAGCGCGACTGGCGCCGCGTGCGCGACGATTGGTCCGCGCCCACGCCTGCGCCCGCCCAGTCTGTGGCCCTGCGGGCCGAAGCCTTTGTGGCGCGGATCGATACCTTCGTGTCGGCCATCGAGCAACAGTTGGCGCGCCTGACCAGCCTCCTGAACGCCGTGCAGTTCATGATGCTGGCGCTGACCCTGGCGAGTGCCGTCACCCTGCTGTACTCGGCTTACCTCTTCATCTTCAACCCGCTCACACGCCTGCAAGCCGCACTGGCCGGCGTGGAACGGGGCGACCTCGCGGTACGCGTGCAAGCCGATGGCCACGACGAATTCGCGGCGCTGGCGCTGGGTTTCAACCGCATGGCACAGCGGCTGCAGGCGCTGTACGACGGCCTGGAATCCAAGGTGCGCGAGAAGACCAGCAGCCTGCAGGCTGAACATGCGCGCCTGGCGGTGTTGTACGAATCGGCGGCGTTCGTGGCGCGCGCAGGCTCGCTGGACGAACTGGCCAGAGGCATCGCCAAACAGGCGCGGCTGGCCGGCGGCGCGGATGCGTCGGCCGTGCGTTGGTCGGACGAGTCCAACCGGCGCTACCTGATGCTGGCGTCGGACTGCCTGCCGCAGGCACTGGTCGATGAGGAGCCGTGCATCGCCACCGGCGACTGCTTCTGCGGCCAAGCCAAGGGCCAGGCCATGACACGCGTCATACCGATCCTGGCCAACACCCCTTCGGCGGGGCTGGGCAACTGCGCGCGCGCAGGCTACGAGACCGTGATCAGCGTGCCCGTGCGCCTGCAGGAACGCCTGGTCGGTGAACTGAGCCTTTTTTACCGCGCGCCCAAGCAGCTTTCGGGCGACGACCGCGCGTTGCTGGAAACCATCGCCAGCCACCTGGCCGGCGCCATCGAAGGCTTGCGCGCCGCGGCGATGCAGCGCGAGTCGGCCATGGCCGAGGAGCGCGGCTTCATTGCACGTGAGCTGCACGACTCGATAGCGCAGAGCCTGTTCTTCCTGAAGATACAGATGGGCCTGCTGCGCAAAGCCCTCAGGAAGGGTGATGCCCCCAGCATCGACAGCACCTTGAACGAGCTCGATGCCGGCCTGCTGGAGAGCCAGGCCGACGTGCGCGAGTTGCTGGTTCACTTCAGGACGCGGACCAACGCCGAAGACATTGCACCGGCCCTGAAGACCACCTTGACGAAATTCGAACACCAGACCGGACTGAGCACCCACCTGGCGATCGAGGGTGAGGGCCTGCCGCTGCCGCCCGATGTACAGGTACAGGTGCTGCACGTGGTGCAGGAGGCCTTGTCCAACGTGCGCAAACACGCCCAGGCGCGTGAAGTCTGGGTCGAGGTGCAGCAAGCGCCGCAATGGCGTGTCGAGGTGCGCGACGATGGCTGCGGCTTCGACGCCGCTGGCGCCGGGCGCGGTGAAACCCACGTCGGGCTGCACATCATGCGCGAGCGTGCGCAACGTATCGGCGCCACCGTCGAGGTCGAGTCCGTGCCCGGGTCGGGCAGCTGCGTGGTGCTGACACTGCCGCAACGCCAGGGGCTCACGGCATGAGCCCGCACGGCCGCCCGAAGGGCGAATCCCGGAGTGCGCAGCACGAAGGTACACCAATGAGCGTGCAGAGCGCACCCATGACCAGCCTGGGCGCCGTTCGGATGCTGGTGGTCGACGACCACACGCTGTTCAGGCGCGGGCTGATCGCTTTGCTGGCCGGCGACGCCCGCATAGAGATCGTTGCCGAGGCGGGTGACGCCAATGAGGCGCATCGCCGTGCCGAGGTCACGCAGCCCGACGTGATCCTGCTCGACAACCACATGCCCGGCGTCAACGGGGTGGATGCCGTGGCTGGGCTCAAGGCTGTCGCGCCCGCAGCGCGGGTGCTGATGCTCACGGTCAGCGACGACGAGCGCGACCTGGCTGCGGCGCTGCGCGCAGGCGCCTGTGGCTACCTGCTCAAGACCATGGACGGCGACATGTTGACCGCCGCGATCCTGCGCACGATGGCAGGTGACTCGGTGGTCAGCCCGGAGATGACCAGCAAGCTCGTCACGGCCTTCCAGTCGCACCAGGGCAAGGCGGCCACGACGCCGGTACAGGCCGACCCCGATCCGATCCACAAGCTGTCACCGCGCGAGCACGAGATCCTGGCCCACATCACCCGCGGCGCCAGCAACAAGGAGGTGGCGCGCGCACTGGGCATTGCCGAGGCGACGGTGAAGATCCATGTGCAACACATTCTGCGCAAGCTCAAACTCAGCTCGCGCGTGCAGGCGGCCGTCTGTCTGTCGCAGCGGCCAGGATGATGGGCCGCCAGCGGTGACCGAACGCGTGGTCGCGGTGACGCCATCTCAGCGCCGCGCACTCAGCGCGTTGCACAACAGCGCCTGAACCACCAGGCGGTGGTTGCTGCGCTGCCGCTCGCACAGCGAGACCGCCTGGGGCGGGGTCGGCGCGGCTGCGCGGCCCATGGCAAACAGCTCAGGTGGCGCCCCCGGCCTGCAGATGAAATGGCAACCCGCGGTCTGCCCATGGGCGCAGGCTTCCCCGAGCTCGACCACGTCGAAACCCGCGCCTGCAGCCATCTTGCGCCAGGCACGCCACAGGCTCGATCCAGGGGCAGCGCAGACCCCCAGGCGCGGACGTGTCGACCCGTTCGGGGGCGCGTCCTGCAACACCTGTTTCAGCGTCATCAGATCGGCCAGCAGCCGAGTGGCGTGGGTGTCGGCCGCCAGGTCGTGCAGCACCGGTACGCCGCTGCAGCGCCTGAGCAGGGTCACGCTTTTCAGGTCGAGCCCGGCGCAACCGATCACTGTGTACAGCCGCCCCAGCATGCGCGCCGTGTCGGCTGCGCTGGCCGGGTCGCCGGGCGCCAGGTCCGCCAGCGCGATGCGCGACACGTGCGCGCCCAGCGCCTGCGCGGCGCCGGCGAACACAGCGGCGGACGGATGATGGTCGCCAGGCGCCAACACCGCGACGTGCCGCCCCTGCAGCACCTTGGGCGGCGCCAGCGCGGCGACCCCAGCGCCGCCGCTGGCGGCCCGCATCAAGGCCACCACGTCGGCTGCGCACAGCCCGGGCACGGCTGGCGTCCAGCCGGTGTCGTGCATGGGAACGCAGCGCGATGGCATGTCCGGACTCGACCCATTGGTTTGACCAAACTGCAGCCTAGCAAACGGCGCGGCAGGCCGGTTGACCCGCGTCAATCCCGTCGTCATGCCCCCTTGCGAATGGACTCGCCGTTGACGATCGGTTTACACAGCGTTGTCAGCCACCACGGGCGGTTGATCTTGGGTTCATTGCCTGGCGCGATGCTGGCGCTATTCGACAACCCACCCTGCTCAGGAGCCCCCCATGTTGAACATCCCCGCCAGCGCCCCCACCCTGTCGCCCTTGCCGCGCCGCCTGCCGGCCGCGAACACTCTGCGCCAGCCGGTGGCACAAGCCATAGCCCAGACGCTGAAGCTGGTCGAACAGAAGCTGCCGCTGACGCGCCGGGTACTGCATGCCGGCGAGGCGGCCTACCGCGCCGGCGACGCGCTGCAATGCCTGTACCTGGTGAACTCGGGTCTGTTCAAGACGGTGAGCCTGGCCGCCGACGGCCGCGAACAGGTTGTCAGCCTGCATTTCAAGGGCGACTGGCTGGGCTTCGACGGCATCGCAGACGCCCAGCACGGCTGCGACGCCGTGGCCATGGACGTGGGCGAAATCTGGTGCGTGCGTTACACGGCACTGATGCAGGCCTGCGCAGAAGACCTGTCGCTGATGGCCATGCTGAACACCTCGATGAGCCGGCAGATCAGCTTTGGCCACGACTCCCTGCTGTCACTGTGCACGCTGCCGGCCGACGCGCGGGTGGCGAACTTCCTGCGCTGCTGGGCGGTGTCGCTGGCCGACCGGGGGCTGCGCAACGACCAGATCACGCTGCGCATGACACGCGCCGAGATCGGCAACCACCTGGGCATGAAACTCGAGACGGTAAGCCGCGCGTTGTCCTGTCTGGTCCGTGAAGGGCTGATCAGCTTTGCCGCCACCGGGCGGCGCGAGTTGCAGATCCACGACGTGGCCGCGCTGGCGGCCTTCGTGCAGCGCAACCTCAACCCGCAGGAGTCTGCGAGCGCGCTGCACTGACCGGCACGGCCTCCAGCGCACGGACCATGGCCGCGTGCAGGCTGTTGCGGTCAAAGGGCTTGGGCAGCAGTTCGACATCGCTGCCGGCGCGTGGTTCGTGGCGGGCTTCGTGCGTGTAACCCGAAATCAACAAACGGGCCATGCCCGGCCAGCGCTGGCCCGCCAGTCGTGCCAGTTCGGTGCCGGGCATGCCGGGGCCCAGCGCGACATCGCTGAGCAGCAGGCTGGGCGTGGGGTGTTCGCCCAGGTGGGCCAGTGCCTGCTCGGCGCTTGCCATCTCGGTC
>JANOLY010000197.1:0-2246 GCA_031420055.1 Burkholderiales bacterium
GTCGTGAACTGGCGCTGCGCCGCGGTCAGCACCAGCGGCTTGTCGCTCTTCACCGTGAGGCTGAGGAAGTACCCGGTCTCCTCCACGGTGTTGGAGCCGTGCGTCACCACCACACCCTTGACGTCGCTGGACTTGACGACCTCGTTGATGCGCTTGGCCAGCGTCAGCCAGTGGGCTACCGTGATGCTGCTGCTGCCCACGCGTATGACCTCTTCCACCTCGAGCCGCGCGATTTTCTTCAGGTCAGGAATCGCCTCCAGCACCTCGTTGGCGCTGAGCCGTCCGGACGGCGTGTTGGCGATGGTGCCGCCCGTGGCCATGATCTTGATCAGGGGCAGGTTGTCCTGCGCCTGCACGCCGCCAATGTGGAACGCAAGGGCCGCAGCGGCGAGTCGCCAAATGGATGTCATCGAGATGCTTCCGAATCAGAGCTGGTGGAGAGCCCAACTATAAGCAGCGCCGCCACGGCGGCACATGGGGCAACTCTGCACAGCGCGACGAACCGGAGGATAGGATTTTCGTTTCAACCCACGCGCGCCCCGCGAGGGGCGCGCGACAGAGCGCCGGGGTCACGATGCCCGAAGGTGAAGCGGTGGGTATCGGTCAGCGCCGGCTGGGTCGCGGTGCACAGCAAGACCGTGACGCCGGAATGCGACACCAGCACCTGCAGCGCGTCCAGGATCGGCTGCAGGAAGTCCGGCGGCAGCAGTTGCGCTTCGTCGAGCACGATCACGCTGCCGGCCAGCCGGTGCAGCTTGCGGCAGCGCGAGGTGCGTGCGGCAAACAGCGATTCGAACAGCTGCACGTTGGTGGTGACGATGAGCGGCGCGTCCCAGTTCTCGCAGGCCAGGCGGCTGCGTTGGGTCTCGGTGCTGCCGTTGTCGGTGGCGTCGGCCTGGCTGTGGTGTTCGACCACCGCGTCTCGGCCGAAGATGCCGGCAAAGATATCGGCTGTCTGCTCGATGATGCTGGTGTACGGGATGGCATAGACCACCCGCTGCCGCCCATGGGCTGCTGCGTGGCTGAGGGCGAAGGCCAACGCCGACAGCGTCTTGCCGCCCCCGGTGGGCACGGTCAGTGTGAACACGCCTGGCGGCAGGCCAGCCTTGCTGCGGCATTGCGCCAGCACGCTGGCCCGGGCGGCCATGACGGGATCGCCATTGCGTCCTTGCTGCGACACCCGGGCCGCCATGGCGTCCAGGTGCGTATCAAGGCGCGCCTGGTAGTCGGTGATCGGCGCGTACCCCGGGCGGGTCTGTGCGCGCTGCCCGTCCATGAAGGCTTCGGTGTCCAGAAAGTCGGCATCGACGAGGGCGGAAAACAGCATGCGCACCCACAGCGACAGCGCCAGCGGGTGGCCGCCGCGTGCGCCGGGGATGCTGGTCATGGCTTGTCGCAGGTCGAAGTCCGGTGGCAGAGGCAACAGTTGCGGCGCGCTGGCGCGGCAGGCGGTGGCCGCCTCGTCGTATTCCAGTCGGCTCGCCGCAGCGCCGGTCCCCAAGAGCCGAGTTTCGAGCCCACCCGCGGCGTCTTCGGCGGTCCAATTGGCCAGGCCGGCGTGGTGGCCGGCAATCACATAGGCCAGCGCCCGCGCGGCTTGCTCGCCACCGGTGCCCCACTGCTGCCTGAACTGGTCCAGCGCGTGCAGTGCGCCCGCGGCGGAGTGCGTTTTCTCGCTGGCCTGCGGCAGCCGCCCTTCGATGTGCGCGTCGGCGTCGAGCCGGATGTAGACCTGGAAGCCGGCTCGGAACTTGCCCAGGTCGTGCCAAAGCCCCGCCAGGCGGCCCCATTCGGGGCCAAAGTTGGCAGCGAAGCCTGCGGCGAGTCGGCTTACGTCTTGCAGGTGGTCTGCCAAGCCATGCCAGCGACATGCGGCGTCGGTGGCGTCGGTGGCGTCGACCCTCGCATGCGCCCACGCTTCTTGCGACATGAGCGCTGTGTCCCGCCCGGCTACATCTTGCACCCGCGCCCCGGGTCCGCCAGCGCCTTCACCGCCACGCCGGTGACGACGTTGTAGTTGCCGCGCACCTCGCGGATGTAGAAGTCTTGTGTGGGGTTGTGCTGTGCGCTCAACGAGAACTTGCCGCGCGGGCTGTCGATCTGGACTTTTTTCATGGCCGCGATGAGCGCGTCGCGCTTGCTCAGGTCGCCCTTCACGGCCGCCAGGCCGGCGGCCAGCATTTGGGCGGCGTCGTAGCCCTGCAGGGCGTAGACGTCGGGGTTGGTTTTGTAGGTCACGGCGAACT
>JANOLY010000198.1:0-24664 GCA_031420055.1 Burkholderiales bacterium
CGGCATGCCTTGGCGCCGCCCGAGCTGGGAGCGCGCAGCCGAGATGGCGCGTGCCCTGCACCGGCGCGGCGTGCTGACCAAGCTGCGCCACTCGGCGGGGCAGGATGTGGATGCGGGCTGCGGGCAGTTGCGGGCGCGGGCCGTTGGCGTGAACGTCCGCTTCGCCATGCAGTCAGTGCCCGCGGGTTGAGGTTGGGGCGCGCCCGACTCAGCGGGCTACCACAGCACTGACAGGCCGTACTCGGTGAAGACGGGGTCGGCCGTCACCACCCGCAGCCGATCCAACTGCGCTTGCGCCATTAGCATGCGGTCGAAGGGGTCGCGGTGCGGCCCGGGCAGGCGGCCGGCAGCGACGGCATGGTCCATGCTGATGGGCAAGGTGTCGAAGCGCTGTTTGCGCAAGTAAGTGCCCAGGTTGGCGACGATGTCCTCGGCCTGCGGCAGTTTGCCCAGCCGGTATTTGGTGGCCAGCTCCCAACCACAGGCCGCGCTTACCAGCACCCGCTGTTGGCTGTTCGACAAGGCCGCACGGGCCGGTGCGCTGAGCGCGGGGCTGTCCAGCAGCCACCACAGCAAGGCATGGGTGTCCAGCAGCAGACTCTGCGGGGCCGGATCAGCTGAACCCAGTGGCCCTTTAGCGACCATGCCAGGCGTTGAGTTCTTCTTCGGGCAGGGGTTCGAAGAAGGCATCGGTCAACGCGGCACGGCCGCGTGCTGCGCCTGGCTGCCGGGCCGGCGGGTCCACCGGCACCAGCCTCACGCAGGGTTTGCCGGCTTTGGCGATGATGACTTCATCGCCCATCAAGGCAGCGTCCACCAGCCGCGAGAGCTGGGCCTTGGCTTCTTGCAGGTTCATCTTCATATTCGGACCAGGTTAGGCGACCAGGTTTGAATTTTGGTCCTGAATATGTGCCGGCGTCAACACACCGCTGTTGGCGCAGCCGGTCCCCACCCGGACTAGAACCGATACCGCGCATTCAAGTAGTACTGCCGCCCCGACACGTCCTGCTTCTGCAGTTCGTATTCACCGTAGCGGTACTGCGCGCGCACCGGGTCGGTCAGGTTGGTGGCGCTGAAGTTCAGTTCGAAGGCTTGGCTGAACTTGTAGCCGGCCGAGAAGGCGACGTTGGTCACCGGCGCGGCCCAGGTCAGTGCGGTGCCGGGCAGCGTCACGCCCTGGATCACGACGTTGGTCTGGGCGTTGGAGTTGGGTGCCGGCGCAGTGGCCGTGGCCACGTACTCGCCGCGGTAGTTGAACACCAGGCGGGCGCTGAACTTGTTGTCGTCGTAGTACAGGCCCAGGTTGGCGGCCCACTCTGACGCGCCCGTCATCGGGCGGCCGTCTTCGACCCGGGTCTTGGCGCGGCTGATGTTGGAGGTGATGCCGAAGCCGGTGCTGCCTATGGGCTGCTCGTAGCCGATGTCGAAGCCCTTGATGCGCGCCTTTTGCTGCCCGGCGGAGATCACGAAGTAGTTCTTGAGCGTGTCGGTGACGGGGTCCAGCAGTTCGATGAAGGTGTCTTGCTGCAAGCCGCCGAACTTGGTGTAGCCGCGGATCTTGGATTCGAAGTAGCCCACTGACACCAGCGAGCGGCGGGCGAAGTACCAGGACCAGTTGACGTCCAGGTTGTTCGAGGTCAGCGGCTTGAGGTTGGGGTTGGGGCCGACAACGGTGCAGATGCCGGTGTTGGCGTTGCAGGTGGGGCTGGTCACACCCTGGGCCCAGACGTTGTAGTTCTGCCGCCCCATGGTTTGCGACAAGCCGCCGCGCAGCAGCATGTTCTTGTCCAGCTCGTAGCGCAGGTTCAGGCTGGGCAGCACGTTGTTGAAGATGCGCTTGGTGGGCACCAGGAAGTAGGGCTGGGTGTAGGCCGCTGCGGTGGAATTGGCTGCACTGGGCGTGGTGCCGCCGGTCACCTTGCCGAAGAGGTCGCCGTCATACCAGTTGTAGAGGTCGGCCGCGTCGACAATGGCGCCGGGGAATCGAGCGCAAGGCACGGTGGGCTTGGTCGGGTCGGACTTGAGGCAAAAGCCGGCCGGCAGGCGGTTGACGATGTTGGCGTCGACCTCGGTGCGCACAAAACGCACGCCGACGTTGCCCGACAGCTTGCCCTGGTCGAAGTTCTGCATCACATAGGCGGCCGACTGGCGTTCGCGCATGTCGATGTAGGAGTTCATCAAACGGTCCCAGTCGTCGCCGTAAGAACGCCACTGGTTGTCGATCCAGGACTGGATCGTGTTCTGATCGTAGTAGAAGCCGCTCTTGTCAAAGCCACTGCCGATGGCAGAGGCAAAGTTGCTCGGCAACGACTCCAGGCCCGTGGCGGGCAAGGGGTCGTAGGCCACGCGCTTGCGGGTGTACACCCAGCGCTGGAAGTTGCGCTTGTGGTCGGCGTGGCGCACGCCCACATCCAGCGTGGTCAGCATGTTCCAGTTCACGTCGTATTCGGCGTTCAGCGCCAGCGCTTGTTCGGTGTCCAGCGTGCGCGAACGGCTGTTGCGCTGCGTGAAGGCCTGGTAGCCGGTGCCGTCGGCGTTCAAGCCGGGCTTGTTGGTGCCGGCGTTGATGTAGCCGAAGTTGGGCGCGGCATCCAGCCCGTTCAGGGTGTAGGTCACGCCCTGGCCGAAGCGGTACCAGGCCACACCCTGGTCTTCCAGGGTTTCGCCGGTGCCCTTGGTGGTGCTGAGCAAGCCCTTGACGACCAGGCGGTCGCTCACGTCCCATTTGGCGTTCAGGTCGGTGAAGGCCGAGGTGGCGCGTGCGCCGTCGCGGTAGGAGTTGTCGTTCAAGCCGACCAGCGCCGGGCGCGTGCCGGCGGGGAACACGATGTCGGCGCTCTTGAGGTAGCGCAGCTCGTCACCCCAGTAGGTGGTGCCCGTGGCGATGACGGGGTTCCTGATCTCCGGGTAGATCCGATTGGCGGCAACCGTGGGTGCGGCGTTGGTGTTGGGCTCGCTGGCGCTGGGGTAGAAGCTCTGCCCGCGCAGCATCGCTTCCATGGCTGAGCCGTTCAGGCGGCCGTAGTTGTTGGCGTTCATGGCCGAGCGAAAGCTGGCCAGCGACAGGTCCACGGTCTTGGTGGGTTTCCACTGCAGCGCGATCACGCCGCCCGTGCGGTCGCGCACGCCTTCGACAAATTCACTGCCCATGGCGCTGGGCATGCGCACGCCGTTCAGGTCGGCCGCGCGCAGCCCCGTGCCGGCCAGGCTGGCGTCGGTGATGCCGCGCATGGGGTTGGCGCTGGTGGACAGGCCGGCGATGTCGATGGTGGTCCAACCGAAGTTGAATCCGTTGCGCGACAGCGAGTCCCGCCGCATGTAGCGCTTCTCGGCAAAGAGCTGGCCCATCACGCCGAAGTCGCCGTCGGCGTTTTTCCAGTTCATGGTGGCGCTGAGGTCGGGCGCCGATTTGCCGGGCAGGGTGGAATACACCGCGCCCAGCGAGACCACGCCGCCGAAGGGCTTGGGCTGCGACAGTGGCTGGCGCGTGGTGACGTTGATGGTGCCGGCCAGGCCGCCGTCAACGATGTTGGCCTGTGAGGTGCGGTACACCAGCGCCTGGTTCAGCACCGACGACGGCATCAGGCTCAGGCTGGTGCTGCGGCTGGAAGACTGCTGGTCGGCGATGAACCAGTCGCCGCCCGACACGGTGTGGCCGTTGAAGAGGATCAGCGTCATGTCGGGGTTGTTGCCGCGCATCGAGACCTTCTCGGCCTCGTCGTAGTCGGTGCGCACGGCGATGGTGGCCAGGCGTTGCAGCGAATCGGCCAGGTTCTTGTCGGGCATCTTGCCCACGTCCTCGGCGGTCACCACCTCGACCAGTGCGCTTGAGGCGCGCTTGGTTTCCAGCGACTTTTCCAGCGAAGCGCGGATGCCGGTGATTTCCACCGTGGTGGCTGCCGGTGCTGACGCAGCGGCTGGGGCGGTGGTTTGAGCGTGGGCACTGTGGCTCAGGCCGAGCGCCAGGGCGGCCACGGCGGTGGCGATTGCGGTGTGTTGGATGCGCATGGGTTGTCGCCTCGTGTTGTTGTTGGGTGGCCCGGTCGCCGCAGGGGAATCAGGCTGCCGCGCGGTAGCCTGTTGAGAATCAAGCGGCCGCTCGGTACCCTCTTGAGAATCATGCGGCCGCTCGGTACCCTCGCGGAATGGCCGCCAGCAGCCGCTTGGTGTAGTCCTCTTTCGGTGCCGCCAATATCTGCGCGGCACTGGCTTGTTCAACCACCACGCCGTCCTTCATCACCAGCACCTCGTCGCTGATGAAGCGCACCACGGCCAGGTCGTGGCTGATGAAGACATAGCTCAGGCCGAATTCGTCCTGCAGGTCCTTGAGCAAGTTCAGCACCTGCGCCTGCACGCTCACGTCCAGCGCGCTGACGGCTTCGTCGAGCACCAGGATTTCCGGGTTCAGCGTCAGGCAGCGCGCGATGGCCACGCGCTGGCGCTGGCCGCCGCTGAATTCGTGCGGGTACTTGCCGAAGGCGCGGCCGTCCAGGCCCACCTTTTCAAGCAGGCCGCGCACGGTTTTCTCTCGCTCGGCGGTGTTCTTGCCAATCTTGTGGATGACCATCGGTTCCAGCAGCGTCTGGCCGATGGTGAAGCGCGGGTTCAGGCTGGCGTACGGATTCTGGAAGACGATCTGGATGCGCCTGCGCATGGCCTGGCGGTCGCGGTCGCTCAGCTTCAACAGGTTCTTGCCGTCGAAGATGACCTCGCCCGCCTCGGGCCCGCGGTTGGCTTCGTGCAAGCGCAGCAGCGCCAGGCCCATGGTGGTTTTGCCCGAGCCCGATTCGCCCACCACACCCAGCGTGTGGCCGCGTTTCAACTTGAAGTTGACGTTCTGCACGGCCTTGAACTCGCGCCTGCCGAACAGGCCTTTCTTGAGCCAGAAACTCTTGGCCAGGCCGCGCGCTTCCAGCACCACCGGGGCGCTGGCGTCCTTGGCCACGGCCTGGGCGGCTGCCGCCTGGCCTTTGCCGGCGATGTGGTCGTCGATCACCATCAGCCGCGCAGGATTGCCTTCCAGGCTGGGCCGGCAGGCCAGCAGGGCGCGGGTGTAGTCGTCTTGCGGCGCCTCGAAGATGCGTGCCACGGCGCCTTGCTCGCGGATCACGCCGTGGCGCATCACCACCACATGCTTGGCGATCTCGCCCACCAGCCCGAGGTCGTGGCTGATGAAGAGCACGCTCATGTGCATCTTGTCTTGCAGCCGGGCCAGCAGCTCGATGATCTGGCGCTGGATGGTCACGTCCAGCGCCGTGGTGGGTTCATCAGCAATCAGCAGCTTGGGCTCGCAGGCCAGGGCCATGGCGATCATCACGCGCTGCTGCTGGCCGCCGGACAGTTCATGCGGGTAGCTCTTGAGCCGCCGCTTGGGCTCGGGCAGGCCGACCTCGTTCATCAGCGCTTCGGCGCGTTCCATGGCCGCGCGCGCCGACAGGTCGGTGTGCTTGATGAGCGGCTCACACAACTGCTGGCCGATGGTGAAGACCGGGTTGAGCGAGCTCATCGGGTCCTGGAACACACATGCGATTTCCTTGCCGCGCAGCGCTTGCAGTTGCGCCAGCGTGGCCTGCAACAGGTCACGCCCCTGCCACAGCACACGGCCGCTGCGCTCGGCGTTGTCGGGCAGCAGATTCAGCACGCTCATGGCGGTGACGCTCTTGCCCGAGCCCGATTCGCCCACCAGGGCCACAGTGGTGTTTTCGGGGATGTCGAAACTGACGCCCTTGACGGCTTCGGCGCGCACGCCTTTGCCCATGCGGAAGGCGACTTTGAGGTCTTGGATGGAGAGCTGCTTGGTCAGCGCGCTTTGCTCCCTCTCCCGCTGGGCGGGAGTGGGTGGGGGTGCGGGTGGGGACGTTGGTGCGCGCGTGCCCTCACCCCAGCCCTCTCCCGCAGGCGGGAGAGGGGGCCATGCGGGTTCATTCCAGCCCCCGCAGCTTGGGGTCCAACGCGTCGCGCAGCGCATCGGCCATCAGCGAAAACGCCGTCACGAACACGGCCATGAACAGCGTGGCCGCCACCAGCTGCCACCAGTGGCCCAGGATCAGCTCGCTCTGCGCCTCGGCCAGCATGGTGCCCCAGCTGACCTGGTCGACGCGCACGCCCAGGCCCAGGTAGCTCAAGATGACCTCGGCCTTGATGAAGCCCACGGTGAGCAAGCTCATGCGCACCAGCACCACATGGCTGACGTTGGGCAAGATGTGCTTGAACATGCGGCTCATGCGACTGGCGCCGATGGCCTCGGCGCTGCGCACGTATTCGCGGCTGGCGTGCTTGATGAACTCGGCGCGCACCTGGCGGTACATGCCGGTCCAGCCCGTGAGCGCCAGGATGATCACGACACTTTCCATGCCGCGCCCCACCACCGCGGCAAAGGCGAATATGAGCAAGATGTTGGGGATGCTCTCGAAGACGTTGTAGACCCACTCCAGCAAGTCGCCGACCTTGCCGCCGAAGAAGCCGCCAAAGGCGCCCAGCAGCACGCCGATGATGGTGGCGCACAGGGCCGCGGCCACACCCACGAAGACCGATATCTCGGTGCCCTTGACGGCCTTGGCCAGCTTGTCGCGGCCCAGGCGGTCGCCGCCGAAAGGCAGCGTTTCGGCCTTCACCGTCTCTGTCGTCTGGAACTGCTTGGCGCGCTCGTCCCATTCCTTGTAGCGCGGCGCCAGCGGGTCGATGTCCGACAGGTCCACATTGGGGCCCTTGGGCACCTCGATGGCGCCGGTTTGCTGCGCTGGCTTGGGGCCAATGAACGTGGGCGGTGCATTGGGCACGCCGACCTCGGTCTGCCAGTTCTTGGCCACCAGGCCCAGCGCGGCCAGCACGATGAGCACGATGAAGGCCAGCACGATGCACAGCGACGTGAGCCCCACCTTGTCTGCGCTGAAGCGCCGCCAGGCGGCGTGCCAGACACCTTCGCTCTTTTGTTGCGCGTCGGCGGCGGCGCCGTCGGCGGAAAGTACTGCCGTGTTCATGTTGACCTCCGCCGGGCCGCCCCAAGGAGGTCAAGCGCCCCCGCGGGGGGCAGCGAGCGCATGCGAGCTTGGGGGCTCATTTCAGCACCACTCTCGGATCAACGAGCTTGTAGGCAATGTCCGTTAGCAAATTGATCACCATCGTCAGCACCGCCAGGTAGATGGTCACGGCCTGGATGACGGGGAAGTCGCTGCGGTTCACCGCCAGCAGCACCTCGCGCCCCAGGCCGGGGATGGAGAAGAACACCTCGATCAGGAAGCTGCCGACGAAGATGCCCGGCAGCTGCAGCCCGATGTTGGTGAGGATGGGAATCATCGCGTTGCGCAGCACATGGCGAAACAGCACCACGCCCTCGGTCATGCCCTTGGCGCGTGCCGTGCGCACGTAGTCCTGGCCCAACTCATCAAGAAAGAAGCTGCGGTACAGCCGGGTCTGCGGGGCAATGCCCACCATCACCGCCAGCAGCACCGGCAGTGGCGCGTACACGATCAGGTTCTTCCAGACACTGTCACTCCAGCCCTGCACCGGGAACCAGCCGAGCTGGAAGCCGAAGATGTACTGGCCGATGATCACGTAGACCAAGAAGCTGATCGACAGCGCCACCGTGGTGGCCACCATGATGGCGCGGTCGGTCAGGCTGCCGCGGCGGTAGGCCACCCACATGGCGATGGGCAGGGCCAGCAGCACGTCCAGCACCAGTATCGGCACCATCACCGTCAGCGTGGCCGGCAGCCGGGTGGCAAAGAGGTTGCTCACGGCCTCATTCGTGGCCCAGCTCTTGCCCCAGTCGAAGGTGACGATCTGCTTGACGAAGATCCAAAGCTGGTACCAGACGGGTTCGTCCAGGCCCAGCGTCTGGCGGATGGCCAGAATCTGCTCGGGGCTGGCGTTCAGCCCGCCCAGCACCTCGGCCGGGTCGCCACCGAAATACTTGAACAGGAAGAACACCAGCAGCACCACCCCGGCCAGGGTGGGGATCATCTGCCAGAGTCGGCGTATCAGGTAGGCGGTCATGCGGGGGAACCTCCAGGCAGGTGGGCCCCTGTGGCCTGGCCTGCCAAATCTTGGATGGGCGAGTGTAGGGGCCGCCCTGCACGCTTTCGGGCGGTGATTTCCCCCTTGCCTGAGGGTCATCGAGAGCAAGCGGCATGCCCACAGGACTCTAGACTCCGCCTCTTCTCCCTGATCGGCCATTTGCATGATCCGCACCCCCTTCTTGACGCTGGCTGCCGCCTTGCTGTGTGTCGCGGCCCAGGCGCTGGCCGCCCGGCCGGCTGGCCCGGCGCCCGCCGCCAAGGTGCTGAAGGTGTCCTTCGCCGGTGCCGAAAACGGCTTCGACCCGGCGCAGGTGAGCGACGTGGTGTCTGCCGCGTTGGTGTCCAGCCTGTTCGACGCACCGCTGACCTACGACTACCTGGCCCGCCCAGCGCGCCTGAAGCCCAACACGGCGACGGCACTGCCCGAGATCAGCGACAACTACACCCGCTTTGTGTTCCGCCTGAAGCCGGGCATCTTCTTCAGCGACGACCCGGCCTTCAAAGGCCAGCCGCGCGAGCTTGTGGCCGCTGACTACGTCTACAGCATCAAGCGCTACTACGACCCCAAGTCGCGCAGCCCCACGCTGTTCCACTACGAAAACGCCGGCCTGCTGGGCCTGACCGAACTGCGCAAGCAGGCCCTGGACAGCAAGAAGCCCTTTGACTACGACACCGAAGTGGCCGGTGCGCGGGTGCTGGACCGCTACAGCTTCGAGCTGCGCACCAGCCGCGCCGCACCCCGCCTGCCCTATGTGCTGGCCACCCCGGCCATCAGCGGTGCGCTGGCCCGTGAGGTGGTCGAGGCCTACCCCGAGCAGACCATGCAAAAGCCCGTGGGCACGGGGCCCTTCAGGCTGGTGTCGTGGAAGCGCAGTTCGCGCGTCGTGTTCGAGCGCAACCCCCTGCACAAGCACAGCGTGCACGACGAACAGCCCAGCGCCGGCGACAAGGTCGGCCAGGACATCGCGCGCCAGATGCGTGGCCGCAGCCTGCCGCTGGTGGACAGGGTCGAGACCGCCATCATCGAAGAAGCCCAGCCGCGCTGGCTGGCCTTTCTGAACGGCGAGCTCGACATGCTCAGCGTGCCGGGCGAGTTCGTCAACATCGCCGCGCCCAACAACGTGTTGGCGCCACACCTGGTCAAGCGCGGCATCGGCATGCGCCAGACCGTGACGCCGGCCACCACCTACACCTACTACGCGATGCAGCACCCGGTGGTAGGCGGCTACACGCCCGAGCGCGTGGCGCTGCGCCGGGCGCTGTCGCTGGCCTACGACACCGAGCGCGAGATCTCGCTTATCTGGCGCGGCCAGCAGGTGGCGGCGCAAAGTGTGTTGCCGCCACTGGTCAGCAGTTATGACCCGCGGCTGAAAAGCGAGATGAGCGACCACGACGTGCCGCGCGCCAAGGCCTTGCTGGACCTGTACGGCTACATCGACCGCGACGGCGACGGCTGGCGCGACCAGCCCGACGGCAAGCCCCTGGTGCTGGAGCTGACCAGCGAGACGGCGCAGCTGTCGCGCCAGTTGCAGGGCCTGTGGAAAAAGGCCATGGACGGCATCAACGTGCGCATCGACTTCAAGGTCGGCAGCTGGCAGGAAAACATCAAGGCCAGCCGCGCCGGCAAGCTGATGATGTGGAGCACCGGCTGGAGCGGCGCGCTGCCCGACGGTGGCTACTTTCTGGACGTGCTGTACGGCAGCAACAAAGGCCAGGCGAACCACGCCCGCTTCGACCTGCCGGCTTACAACACGCTCTACGAGAAGCAGCGCAGCCTGCCCGACGGCCCCGAGCGCGACGAGCTCACACACAAGGCGCTGCGCCTGTCGCTGGCCTACATGCCCGTCAAGGCACGTGGGCACACCATCGCCACCTGGCTTACCCACGCACGGGTGCAGGGCTACGTGCCGCACCCGTTCATGCGCGATTTCTGGCGCTATGTCGATGTCGATGACGCGGCGACAGCGCCCTGAGTGCGCGAAGACACCACGGGAGGATTCACCATGAATGCAGTCCACGCCCTGCTGGCCGCGACGTTGGCGCTGCTGCTCGCGGGCCCCGTGGTGGCGCAAGGCCAGGCCGCGCCTGCCGCGCAGTCCCTGAAGGTGCTGCCGAATCAGGCGGCGCAACCCCTGAAGGTGCTGCGGTATGCCTTCCCGGTTGCCGAGACCGGCTTCGACCCGGCGCAGATCAGCGACCTGTATTCGCGCACCGTGGCCGCGGCATTCTTCGACGCGCCGCTGGAGTACGAATTCCTGGCCCGGCCGGTGCGCGCGCGGCCTGCCACGGCGGCGGCCATGCCCGAGATCTCGGCCGACTTCCGCACGATCACGGTGCGCATCAAGCCCGGCATCTATTTCGCCGACGACCCGGCCTTCAAGGGCAAGAAGCGCGAACTGGTGGCCGAGGACTACGTCTTTTCCATCAAGCGCTTCTACGACCCGCGCTGGAAGAGCCCCAACCTCTACCTGCTCGAGAACGCCAAGATCCTGGGCCTGTCGGAGCTGCGCAAGAAGCTCATGGCCGAGAAGAAGCCCTTCGACTACGACACGCCCGTCGAGGGCCTGCGGGCGCTGGACCGTTACACCTTTCAGATCCGCCTGGCACAGCCCGACCCTCGCTTCGCCCGCAACCTCATCGGCGGATCGCTGCTGGGCGCGCTGGCGCGCGAGGTGGTCGAGTTCTATGGCGACCAGATCGGCGAGCACCCGGTGGGCACCGGGCCCTTCGTGCTGAAGGAATGGAAGCGCAGTTCGCGCATGGTGCTGGCCCGCAACCCGAACTACCGCGAGGTGCTGTACGACGAAGACCCGCCTGCGGGCGACGAACGCCTGGGCAAGATCGCCGAGCAGTTCAAGGGCCAGCGCCTGCCGATGGTCGACGAGGTGCGCATCTCCATCATCGAGGAAACGCAGCCGCGTTGGCTGTCCTTCCTGAATGAAGAGCAGGACCTGATCCGCAACGTGCCGGCGGAGTTCTCAGGCATCGCCTTCCCCAACAACCAGCTCGCACCCAACCTGGCCAAGCAGGGCATACGCATGGCGCGTTTCCCGCAGCCCGACATCGCCACCACCTATTTCGGCATGGAGAACCCGCTCGTCGGCGGCTACGAGCCGGCGAAGGTGGCGCTGCGCCGCGCCATCTCGCTGGCGGTGGACATCGACCGCGAGATCCGCCTCGTGCGCCGCCACCAGGCCATCCCCGCGCAGGGGATCATCGCGCCGGGGCACTCTGGCTACGACGGCCAGCGCACGGCGATGAGCGAGTTCAACCTCGGCCGCGCCAAGGCCCTGCTCGACATGCACGGCTACGTGGACAAGGACGGCGACGGCTGGCGCGACCAGCCCGACGGCAAGCCGCTGCTGCTGGACTACGCCACCAGCCCCGACCAGACAAGCCGCCAGCTCAGCGAGTTGTGGCAGAAGAACATGAAGGCCTTGGGCCTGAAGATCGAGTTCAAGACCGCCAAATGGCCCGAGAACCTGAAGAGCAGCCGCGCCGGCAAGCTGATGATGTGGGGCGTGGGCTGGAACTCGGGCGGCCCGGACGGCGACGACTTCCTGGTGCTGGGCTACGGCCCCAACAAGGGTGGCGCCAACCACGCGCGCTTCGATCTGTCGGCCTATAACGCGCTGTACGAGCAGCAGAAGGTCATGCCCGACGGCCCCGAGCGTGACGCCGTGATGGCACGCGCCTCGCGCCTGCTGGTGGCTTACATGCCCTACAAGGTGCACGTGCACCGCATCGGCACCGATCTGTTCCACCCCTGGGTGCTGGGCTACGAGCGCAATGTCTTCATCGATGATTTCTGGAAGTACGTCGATATCGACCCTGCAGCGCAACGCCGGGGTGGTGGAGCACCGCAATGATCAAGCGCCGTGACACCCTGGTCCTGGGCGCCGCCGCCGTCGCGCTGCCGAGCGGCGCAATGGCCGCGCAAGCCCAGGACAGCGCGCCGCCGCGCGTGCTGCCTGACGCGGCGGCGCCGCCGCTGAAGGTGCTGCGCTATGCCTTCCCCGTCGCCGAGACCGGCTTCGACCCGGCGCAGATCACCGACCTGTATTCGCGCACCGTGGCCGGCGCGATCTTCGAAGGGGTGCTGGAGTACGCCTACCTGGCCAAGCCGGCCCGCGTGCGCCCGGCCACGGCGGCAGCGCTGCCCGATGTCAGCGACGACTTCAAGACCTTCACCGTGCGCATCCAGCCCGGCATCTACTTTGCCGACGACCCGGCCTTCAAGGGCGCCCGCCGCGAACTCGTCGCCGAGGACTACGTCTTCAGCATCAAGCGTCACTACGACCCACGCTGGAAGAGCGGCGCGCTGTACCAGCTGGAAAACGCCAAGATCCTGGGCCTGTCGGAACTGCGCCGCAAGCTGCTGGCCGAGAAGAAGCCCTTCGACTACGACGCCCCGGTCGAGGGCCTGCGCGCGACCGACCGCTACACCTTCCAGGTGCGACTCGCCGAGCCCGACCCGCGCCTCCTGCAGAACTTCGTCGGCGGCTCGGTGTTCGGCGCGATGGCGCGCGAGGTGGTCGAGTTCTACGGCGACAAGGTCGGCGAACACCCGGTCGGCACCGGGCCGTTCAGGCTCAAGGACTGGAAGCGCAGTTCGCGCATGGTGCTGGCACGCAACCCCGGCTACCGCGAGGTGCTCTACGACGAAAGCCCGCCCGCCCGCGACGCGCGGCTGCAGAAGCTGGCCGCTGACTTCAAGGGCAGGCGGCTGCCGCTGATCGACGAAGTGCATGTCTCGGTGATCGAAGAGCCCCAGCCGCGTTGGCTGAGTTTCCTGAACGAGGAGATGGACCTGCTCGAGAACATGCCGGCGGAGTTCTCGACCATCGCGTTCCCCAACAACCGGCTGGCGCCCAACCTGGCCAAGCGCGGCATCCAGATGGCGCGTTATCCGCGCGCGGCGGTCGCCTATTCGTACTTTGCGATGGAGCATCCGGTGGTCGGCGGCTACGAGCCGCACAAGGTGGCGCTGCGCCGCGCGATCAGCCTGGCGGTGGATGTCGAGCGCGAGATCCGGCTCGTCCGCCGCGGGCAGTCCATCCCGGCGCAAGGGCCCGTCGCGCCCGAGACCTTTGGCTACGACCCGGCGTTCAAGAGCGAGATGAGCGACTTCAACCTCGTGCGCGCCCGGGCCCTGCTTGACCTGCACGGCTATGTCGACAAGGACGGCGACGGCTGGCGCGAGCAGCCGGGCGGCCAGCCCCTGCTGCTGAAGTACGCCACCAGCCCCGACCAGCTGAGCCGCCAGCTCAGCGAGCTGTGGCAGAAGAACATGACCGCGCTCGCGTTGAAGATCGAATTCAAGACCGCCAAGTGGCCCGAGAACCTGAAGAGCAGCCGCGCCGGCAAGCTGATGATGTGGGGCGTGGGCTGGAGCGCCGGCAGCCCGGACGCCGACACCTTCCTTGGTCTGGGCTACGGGCCGAACAAAGGGCAGTCGAACCACGCGCGCTTCGACCTGCCCGCCTACAACGCGCTGTATGAACAGCAGCGCCGCATGCCCGACGGACCCGAGCGCGAGGCGGTGATCAAGCAGGCCGCGCGCTTGCTGGTGGCCTACATGCCGTACAAGGTGGGCACGCACCCGATCTGGACCGACCTGGCCCACCCGTGGGTGCAGGGCTACCACGCCAGCCACTTCCGCGGCCAGTTCTGGCGCTACGTGGACATCGACACCAATGAACTGCAGCGCCGCGGCGCGGGGGCCCCATGAAGAGGCGTCACACACTTGCTCTGGGCGTGGCAGCCGGCGCTGCCCTGGCCCACCCGCTCGCATCGCGCGCGGCGCAGGCGCAGGGCAGGCCACCGCTGCGTGTGCTCCGCTATGCCTTCCCGATTGCCGAAAGCGGCTTCGACCCGGCGCAGATCAGCGACACCTACTCGCGCACCGTCACCGCGCACATCTTCGAAGCGCTGTACGGCTACGACCACCTGGCGCGGCCGGCCAGGATCGTGCCGCTGGTGGCCGCCGGCATGCCCGAGGTCAGCGAAGACTTCCGCACCTGGACCTTCAAGCTGCAGCCGGGCATCTACTTTGCCGACGACGCGGCCTTCAAGGGCGTCAAGCGGGAAGTGGTCGCCGCCGACTTCATCTTCGCCCTCAAGCGCTATGCCGACCCGGCCGTGAAAAGCCCGCTGTGGGCCAGCGTGGAGAACTGGAAGGTGCTGGGCCTGGCCGCGCTGCGCAAGGAAGCGCTGGACCGCAAGGCCGCCTTCAACTACGACCAGCCCATCGAAGGCCTGCGCGCGCTGGACCGCCACACGCTGCAGGTGAAGTTCGACGGCCCGCTGCCGCGCTTCATCGAGAGCATGGCCGTCAGTGACCTGTTCGGTGCCGTGGCGCGCGAGGTGACGGCCGCTTACGGCGACAAGATCGCCGAGCACCCGGTGGGCACGGGCCCCTTCCGCCTGGGGCAGTGGCGGCGTTCCTCGCTCATCGTGCTGGAACGCAACCCCGCCTACCGTGAACGCCTGTGGGCCTGCGAGCCCGCACCCGGCGATGCCGAGGGCCAGGCCATCGCTGCCAAGCTGCGCGGCAAGAAGCTGCCGCTGCTGGACCGGGTGGAGATTTCCATCATCGAAGAAGCCCAGCCGCGCTGGCTGTCGTTCCTGAACAAGCAGCACGACTACATCGACCGCCTGCCGCCCGAGTTCATCGAAGTCGCCATGCCCGGCCGGCGCACCGCGCCCAACCTGGCCAAGCAGGGTGTGCTCGGGGTGGTCACGCTGGCGTCTGACGTGACCTTCACCTACTTCAACATGGACGACCCGGTGGTCGGCGGCCTCGCGCCGCACAAGGTGGCGCTGCGCCGCGCCATCGGCCTGGGGGTGGACATCGACCGCGAGATCCGCCTGCTGCGCCGCGGCATGGCCATCCCCGCGCAAAGCCCGGTCATGCCGCACCTGAGCGGCTACGACCCGGCCTTCAAGAGCGAGATGAGCGAATACAACCCGCCGCGCGCCAAGGCCTTGCTCGATCTGCACGGCTACATCGACAAAGACGGCGACGGCTGGCGCGAAAAGCCCGACGGCACGCCGATGACGCTGGAGATCTCCACCCAGCCCGACGGCCAGAGCCGCCAGCAAAACGAGCTGTGGAAGAAGAACATGGACGCACTCGGCTTGCGCATCGTCTTCAAGACCGCCAAGTGGCCCGAGAACCTGAAAGCCGGCCGCGCCGGCAAGCTGCAGATCTGGGCCCTGGCCTCAGGTGCTTCAGGCGGTGACGGGCAGGGCATGATCACGCGCTACTTCGGCCCGCAGGGTGGCAACCAGAACATCGCGCGCTTCAAGCTGCCGGCCATGGACGCCATCCACGACAAGCTGACCGTGCTGCCCAACGGCCCCGAGCGGCTGGCGCTTTTCGAGCAAGCCAAGAAACTGGCTGTGGCCTACATGCCCTACAAGCTGCACACCCACCGCCTGGTGGCCGACATGATGCACCCCGAATTGCAAGGCCTGCGCCGGCCGCTGTACTGGAACGAGTGGTGGCACTTTGTGGATGTGGAGCCGGTGCCGTTGGCTTGAGACGGGTGGGTGATGGCCGTGCATCCGACGGCCCCGGGCGGGCGTGCGGCGCCATTCGATGTTGCGGCCCGCTCGTTGAGGTACGACCTGCCCACTGCCCACTGCCCACCGCCCAGCCGGCTCAGTGGTAATCGTCTTCCAGTTGATGCCGCACGGCGATGACCACAACTTCGCCTGGCCCTTCGATCTCGAAGAGTGCGACATAGCCCGCGTGCCCGAACGGGATGATCAGCTCACGCAGAAACGGGCTCTGTGCAGACTTGCGGCAGGTGTAGGGCGACGTCTTCAATGTTGCGATGCCCGCCCGGATCGCGGCCAGTGCCCGCTGGGCAATCGCGAGGTCGCCACCGTCACGCGTCAGTTCACGCTCGAGCGCAAAGTCGAACAGACGCGCGAGGTCGGCGTTGGCCTCCAGCGTCAGCCGGACTTTGAAGCTCACTTGCGGGACTTGGCAACCCGGGCGCGCGCGGTGTCCAGCTTGCGCTGCAATGCGGCGACCGCGACCTCAGCCTCGACATACTGACCCGTGCGGCGCGCCTCGTCACGCGAGCGCAAGCCCCGGGCGATGAACTCGGCCTGGGAGCGGCGGCGCTGCACACTGGCACGCACCGAGGCTTCGACGAACTCAGACAGCGTCTCGCCCTCACCGAGCACCGATTCGACCTCGTCGCGGAACGCCTGCTCGACGCGCACGGAAGGAATGGCGGTTGTCTTCATGGAATCAGTGTATCGCAATTGCGCTGCACGGTGCTTGACACCCAGCGCATCGCGCCGGCCGCGTGTTGATGCGAGCGGCGTTGGTGGTTGCGGGCGGCGCCCCCGTTTTGAAGGTCAGCCCAGCAAGTGCCTGGCAAACCCCGCCGCGTCGATGTTCGCGCCGCACACCACCAGCCCCACGCGCTGGCCTGCCAGCCGCTGGCGCAGCGGGAACATCAGCGCCGCCAGAGCCGCGGCACCCGCGGGCTCCACGGCCAGCTTGGCAGCGCTGAAGGTCAGGCGCATCGCGTCGCGAATCTGCGCGTCGCTGACCAGCACCACCTCGTCGACAAAGCGGCGGTTCAGCGCGAACGAGTAGGGCTCGCAGCGCGGCGAACCCAGTGAATCGGCGATGGTGTCCACGCGCTCCAACGCCTGTGGCGAGCCGGCCTGGAAGCTGCGGCTCAGGCTGTCGGCGCCCTCGGGTTCGACCACAAAGACCCGCGTGGCGGGGCTGAGCTGCTTGACCGCGCAGGCCACGCCGCCGGTCAGCCCGCCACCGCCGGCGGCGACGATCAGCGCATCGAGCTCGCTGCCGGCAGCGCGCACTTGCTCGATGAACTCCAGTCCCAGCGTGGCCGTGCCCAGGGCGGTCTTGGGGCCTTCGAAGGGGTGCACGAAGACGCGGCCTTCGCTGGCTTCGATCTCGCGCACGCGGGCGAACGCCTCATGCACGTTGGCCACCAGCAGCACCTCGGCGCCCATGTCGCGGCACATCTGCACGCGGTAGGGGCTGGCGCTTTGCGGCATCACCACCTTGGCGCTGCTGCCCAGCAAGCGCGCGCACCAGGCCAGCGAGATGGCGTGGTTGCCTGCCGACACCCCCGTGACGCCGCGGGCCAGCTTGGCGGCGTCCAGGTCCAGCATCACCGTGAGCGCGCCGCGTGGCTTGAAGCTGCCGGTGCGCTGGAAGAGTTCTTCTTTCAGCCAGACCTCGGTGCCCGCGCCCACGGCGGCGGCCAGGGCGTCGTGCACAAGCTGGCGCACCGGCGTGGTGACGATGCGCGTGCCCAGCCGCGCGCGGTTGGCGCGGATGGTGGCCAGGCTGGGGATGTCGATGGCGGCTTGGGCGTCTTGGTGTGGCAAGGTCAAGGTGGGCTCCTGTTCAGCGGGCCGCAGCGCGGCGCGGCGCCATCGGGTTGATCAGCGCCGCCAGTTCGGCCAGCGAGATGGCTTCGACATCGGCTTGCAGGCGATAGCGCTCGGTGCCCGGGTAGACGACGAAGCGCGCCGCGGGCTGCACGTGGTCGCAGGCCGAATAGAAGCCGCGTTCAAGCTTGGGCGTGAGGCTGCGTTTGACTTCGATGGCACAGGTGCGGCCGTCGGGCCAGCGCAGCAGCAGGTCGATCTCGGCGCCGGCCGAGGTGCGGTAGTGCGAGGCCTCGATCTGCGGCCCGGCCGAGGCGGCCACGCTGAGCAGGTTCTCGATGACAAAACACTCCCAGCTCGCGCCCACCACGGGGTGGCCGAGCAGTGCGTCCATGTCGCCCAGGCCCAGCAGGGCGTGCACCAGGCCGCTGTCGCGCACATACACCTTGGTGACTTGACCAGCCGCTTGCCCGCGTTGTCGCTCCAGGGCGGCAAGCGCCGCACCAGCAGCAGGTCGACCATCAAGTCCAGCCAGGCGGCGATGGTTTTGCCGTCCACGCCCAGGCTGCTGGCCAGCGCGGCGGCGTTGAGCACGCCGCCCTGGTGGTGGGCCAGCATGGTCCAGAAGCGGCGCAGGGCTTGCGCGGCTATGCGCCGGCCGAACTGCGGCACGTCGCGTTCAAGATAGGTGCGGATGAAGTCCAGCCGCCAACGCAGGCTGCGCGCGTCGTCGCGCGCCAGCAGGCTTTCGGCAAAGCCGCCTCGCAGCCACAAGACGTTGGGCGCCAGACCGCCGGTTTCCAGCACCGTGAGCCCGGGCAGTTCGCGGTAGGCGCAGCGCCCGGCCAGCGATTCGCCCGACTGCTGCATCAGCGCCATGGACGCCGACCCCAGCAGCAAGAACATGCCCGAGCGGCGCCCGCTGCGGCGCTGCTCGTCGATCAATCCCCGCAGCACGGGGAACAGGTCGGGTGCGAGCTGAATCTCGTCCAGAACGACCAGCTTGTCGGCGTGGTCCCGCAGGTAAAGCTCGGGCGTGGCGGGCTTGGCGCGGTCGGCGGGCGACTGCAAGTCCAGGTACACCGAAGGCCGGCTGGCCGCCAGCGCCAAAGCCAGCGTGGTCTTGCCCACCTGGCGCGGGCCCAACAGCGCCACGGCCGGCGCGTCGTCGAGATCGGTGGCCAGGCTGTCGAGTTGAACGCGGGAATACATGCACGCAATTGTGGAGCCTAACTCCATCATTGCAATGATATTGTGGGCGCTGAACTGCCTCGCAAGGGCGTCGCTGACTCTGACGGGCCGCGTGGCCTGGCGGCCAACATAATGCACGCCTCTTGGGCGGTCAGCCGCCGGCCTGAACTCTCAGCAACCTGCGTGGTGCCGAATGAACCGTCGTGACTGGTTGGCCGCAAGCAGCTCTCTGGCCCTGGTGCGGCCCGCCCCTGCCAGCGCCAACGCCAGCACGGGCAAGACCCTGCGCTTCGTGGTGCCCTTCGCCGAATCCGGCTTCGACCCGCCCCGCGTCGGCGACGCCTCGTCCATCCGCGTCATCGCCCACATCTTCGAGCCGCTGCTGACCTACGACCCGCTGGCGCAGCCGGTGGTGCTGGTGCCCTTGACAGCGGCCGCACGGCCCGAGGTCTCAGCTGATTTCAGGCGCTTCGTGTTCACCCTGAAACGCGGCATCTTGTTCGCCGACGACCCGGTCTTCAAGGGCCAGCCGCGTGAATTGGTGGCGGCGGACTACGTCTACGCCTTCAAGCGTTTCTACGACCCGGCGGTTCGCACCGAGCACCTGTACATCTTCGAGAACGCCAAGATCCTGGGCCTGTCCGAGCTGCGTGCCCGCGCGCTCAAAGACAAGACGCCCTTTGCCTACGACACCGAAGTGGCCGGCCTGCGCGTGCTGGACCGCTACCGCTTTGAAGTGGTGCTGGCCGCGCCTGCGCCGCGGTTCGCCCACCTGCTCAGCGGCTGGATGACGGGCGCGGTGGCGCGCGAAGTGGTGCAGGCCTATGCCGACGACCTGATGGCCCACCCCGTGGGCACCGGCCCCTTTCGCCTGGCGCAGTGGCGCCGCGCCTCGCGCACGGTGCTGGAGCGCAACCCGCGCTTTCGCGAAGAGCGCTTCACCACGCTGGGCGCGCCCGATGACAACCCTGCACTGCAAGCCGTGGCGCAGCGCCTGGCCGGCGCGCGCGCGCCGCTGCTGGACCGCATCGAGATCGACGTCATCGAAGAAGCGCAGCCGCGCTGGCTGGCCTTCTTGAACGGCAGCCTGGACATGCTGACACTGCCGCCCGCCTTTGGCCCCCTGGCCATGCCTGGCGGCAAGCTCGCACCCTTTCTGGCCAAGCGCGGCGTGCAGGCCGAACGGGTGCTTGACTCGACAAGCTCGATGACTTTCTTCAACTTCGCCGACCCCGTGGTGGGTGGCCTGACACCCGACAAGGTGGCCTTGCGCCGCGCCGTGGCGCTGGCGTTCGACAGCGCCGAACACATCCGCTTGGTGGTGGGCGGCCAGGCCGTGCCCGCAAACTCGCTGATCCCGCCGCACTGTTACGGGCACGACCCGGCGCTGCGTTCGGAGTTGAGCGCGCCCAGCCCGTCGCGTGCCCGGGCCTTACTGGAGCGCGCCCAACCCCGACGGCGACTTCTACCTGGGCCTGGGCTACGGCCCGAATGCCGACCAGAGCAACGACGCGCGCTTTGCCCTGCCGGCCTTCGATCGCCTGTACGAGCAGCAACGCGCGCTGCCCGAAGGCCCGCAGCGCCTGGCCCTGATGCACCAGGCCAACAAGCTGATGCTGGCCTACATGCCCTACATGGCGCACAACCACCCCATCGTCACCGACTTGCTGCAGCCCGGCGTGCGCGGCCCGCTGCGCCGGCCGTTCAGGAGCGACTGGTTTCGCTGGGCGGATGTGGGCGCGGGTCTGGCGGCGCCATCCGAGTGATCAACGACTGACGAACTTCTCTACGGTTCGTTAGATAATTGCGTATGCCCAAGAGAAGCCTGTCAGCCGTCGAAGCCTTCGATTTGAGGCAGGCACTGCACGTGTCGGTGCTGGAGGCTCTGCTCGCATCGCGGCGCTGGGAACCGGGTGATCTGGTCTTTCAGGGAGGCACCAGCCTGCACCTGGCGCACGGCTCGCCTCGCTTCAGCGAAGACCTGGACTTCTTGGTGAAGTCCACGCTCGATCTTCATGCCATTGGCGAATCCGTCCAGGCCCGTGTGGGGCGCAGCCCCTGGATCCCCAAGGACGCCCGGTTGACGGTCAGCCAGGCCAAGGACGGCCGCAATCCGCATGCCTTCGATGTCTCGATTGGCGGCACTTCCATCATTGGGTCGGTGCGTGTCAGGGTAAAGCTTTGGCAGGCGCCTGCCAGTGCGCTCTTGCCGTTGGCCGTCGAAGTGCGGCCGGTCCGGCTGCTGTCGGGCCCGGCGGCCGGCGCGCAGGCCTTCGTGCCATCAGCCACGTTGCGCGAGATCTATGTGGACAAGGTCTTTGCGCTCGCGGCCCGGCCCTACTTGAAGGCCCGCGATGTGTTCGATCTTCATTGGCTGAGCAGCCAGGCTGAGGTGGCCGCCACCTTGGCGTGCAGCCCGGCAGACCTGGCGGTGCGGCTGGCCACCTACCCCAGCCAGACACCGCAGCATTGGCTTGAGCAGGCGATGGCTCGCCGCGCTGAACTGCCGCTGAAGACGCTGTCGATCCAGCGCGACCTCAAGCGCTGGCTGCCTTCGACATGGCCATTGAAAGCGGCGCATGCGCAAGCCATGGTGCAGGCGTCGGTGGAAGCACTTGATGGCGGCATCGCCAGCATGCAAGCGCTGGTGGCGTCGCGCTCGGCTCGGGTGCTGGCGAAAGTGCCGCGACGGTAGCGGGCATGGCCACGCAGGTCTCGTCCGTCCAGCGTCTGCTGTCCTTGCCGGCCTTGTTCAGCGGCAAGGACCTCACCATTCGTTTCCAGTGGACATCCAAGGCCGCGTCGCAGTACCTGTACCTGTGGAAGAAGCGCGGCCTGGTGCAGCCGCTGGGCGGTCACAGCGACATCTTTGCCAACACCTTGGTGCAACCCCAGCCTGACTGGGAAGCAGCCCTGCGCCTGGCCATGCCGAGTGCCGTCGTCGTGTGTGCAGAAGCCTTGCGCCGCGGCGGCTGGACGACTCAGGTGCCCAGCCAGCCCGAGGTGGCGGTGCCGGCCGGGCAGCCGCGCTACTCGGTTCACCGTTTTGACGTCAAGCCCAGGCCGGCAAGTTGGTTCGAAGCTTCCCGGCCGGGCATCCGCGACCACTGCCTGCAGCCGGCCTGGGCCCTGGCCGACATGCTGGCCAGCGCTGGGTGGGGCGACGCTGGCTTGCAGCCCGACGATCTGGACTGGGGCCGGGTGGGCAAGCGTGACCAGTCCCAGTTCGCGGTGGCCTGCCGTGCATACGGCCTGAAGCCGTCAGAGCTGACGGATGTTGAAGCCTTGCTGTGTTGCGCGCCACGCAGCGAAAGACCGGCGCACACATCGCGCCTTGTGCGGCCTGCGGCGCGGTGACGGCTTGCTCGGCGCGGCGCGTTTGCGGGCTGCCAAGCGCTCAGCGCACAGCCACTTCGCGCTGCAACTCGGCATACACCACGTTGCGGTGCGGGTCGTGGAAGCTCACGACGGTGCCCGCGCCGCTGGCTTCGCCCAGCGCGCGCATGGCGGCCTCGTTGCGCAGAATCAATGACCAGTCCATGAACAGTTCCATGTAGCCGCGGCCCGTGCCGCCGGGCACAAAGTTGGCGACCAGCAAGCGCCCGCCCGGGCGCAGCATCTGCAGCAGCCGGCGCGTGAGGCGCCGGGCCAGGCCGTTGGGCAGGTAGTCGTAGAGGCCGGCGCTGTAGATCAAGTCGAAGTGGCCCAGGCTGTCGGCCAGCGGGCCAGCGGGCCAGCGGGCCGGTGGTCAGTTCGCGCACGCCGTGGTTGATCACCCTCACCGCGCTGCCGGCGTGGCTGGCGGCCACTTCGGCGCAGGACAAGGGGTCCTGGTCCAGCGCCACGAACTCACCGGCAAAGTCCGGGTGGGCGACCAGGCTGCCCAGCAGCTCGCGGCCGATAGCGGCGGTGCCTTCGGGCGGGGTGGCGGTGTAGAAGTAGTCCATCATCACCGCGTCACCGGCATAACCGCGCGGTTTGCTGGCGGCGCGGTGGGTGAAGGGGTCTTGCTGCACCAGCGCATGCAGGGCGTGGCCGCGGCACCAGGCCTGCATCTCTTGCGCGCGGCCGGTGGCACGCGCTTCTGACCACAGGGCCGACAGCGGCGGCGTGAGCAGCCTGAACGCCGCCACCGACTGGCCGCCCCGCACCAGCCCTTCGGCGCGGTCCAGCAGGGCGCGCGTGTTCTCTTGCAGGCTGATAGTTTCCGGGCGGACTGACAGGCGTTCGGCGACGTTCATGGGGGGCTCCTGGGGGGTGTGGCGGGGGTTGGCGGCTGGGCGGGGTCGCAAGGGCGACGTGTTCACCATAGCCACAGGCCTCGGCGCAATCGCCCCCTGCGCAGGGGGCCGATGTGCCCCGGGTCAGCTGGAGTGAGGATGCGACCCGACCCCGCAGCACAGACACTGCGCAGGCCATGAAGCCGTCCCGATCCATCGCCGCGTTGGCGGCCCTGTGTGAGTTGAAACTGCACGCCGAGGTGCTGGTCCCGGCATTCCTGGAGGCACTGCACCCACTGGTGCCCCGCTACCGCAACCTGTTCGACTGGACCGACGAACAGGGCCGGCTGGTGCGCTACTTCATCGAAGGTGCCATCGACGCCGACCGGGCGCAGCTTTACTTCGACGAGTTCCACAACAAGCGCGAAGCCGAGGCCATGCCGTCCTTCGATTCGCTACAGCGCCAGCCAAGGGGCGTGCGCGGCGCGGCCGAGCTGGACCACCGGGGCTTCTTCAGCTCGGCGCTGTACAACGAGATCTGGCGCCCGCAAGGTTTTCACACCCGGCTGGAGGCCGTGGTGCGCGGGCGAAGCGGGCGTCTTATCGGTTCACTGGTGCTGTACCGCGGGCCCGGCGACCCGCGCTTCACACGCGACGACGAACGCCGCCTGGCCAGCGTGCTGCCGGCCTTTGCCGCCGCGCTGCAACTGGGCGGCCCGGCCGTGGCCGACAACCGCCACCTGGCCAGCCCCGAGCCGGCGCAGACACTGTTGCTGACGCTGCAGGGCCAGATCCAACACGCCAGCCCGGGCGCGCACCGCTTGCTGCTGATGGCCGAGGGCGGTGCCTCGCGCGATTCGCTGTCCAAGCCGCTGGACCTGCTGGCCGGCCGCTTGCTGCCCATGCTGCTGGCGCGGCTGCGCGAACAGGCGCGCTGCCAACCCGTTCTGGGTAGCGCGCCGCCGCCGTCGATCACGCACGAAACCGCGGCCGGGCAGTTTGTCGCCAGTGGTGTCTTGCTACGGGCCTTCAATCCCGGCCACGAGCCGCTGGCGCAGATCACGCTGCAGCGGCTGGAGCCGCATGCCGTGGCGCTGGACCGCGCCCTGCGCGCGCTGCCGCTGACTGCAGGCCAGATGGCGGTGTGCCGCGCCCTGGTGCAAGGCCGGTCGCACGCCGACATCGGCAAGCACCTGGGCGTGGCCCCGGCCACCGTGGTCGACCACGTGCGCAAGGCCTACCAGGCGCTGGACGTGCGCTCGGCGCTGGAGTTGCGCGTCGTGGTTGACCGTCGCATGGGCCAGGCTTGAACTGCGGTGAACCTGCGCCGCTGCCAGGCGGCGCGCCGATCAGCCCACCGCGCCGCCCGCCCCGCCAGCCAGCAGCGGCGTGGTGCTGCCGTCCTTCAACGCCACGCCCGTCAGGCGCAGCCGCAGCGCTTCACGCACCAGCCAGGCCAGCCGCGCCGCTGCATGCTCGGGCGCCAGCCCGGCCGGGCGGATGTTGCTGACGCAGTTGCGCTCGGCGTCGCTGCGGCCCACACGCGGCGCGAAGGTGAGGTAGGCGCCCAGGCTGTCGGGTGCACTCAAGCCCGGGCGTTCGCCCAGCAGCACCAACACGGCGCGGGCGCCGACGAGTTCACCCACTTCGTCACCCAGCGCCACGCGCGCCTGGGTGGCCAGGAACACGGGCGACAGGCGCAGCGCCCCGGCCAGCGCCGTGCGCAGGTGGCGCAACAACTCCACGCCATGCTGCTGCGCCGCGGCGGCGGACAAGCCGTCAGCCAGCACCAGGGCCACGTCGGGTGCGGGCAGCGCCAGTGCTTGCAGCGCCGTCGCGCTGGCC
>JANOLY010000199.1:0-4873 GCA_031420055.1 Burkholderiales bacterium
CGGCCACCGCACCGACCGCATCGGCTGGCAGCGCGCTGCCGTGCTGGGCGCCAATGACGGCATCGTCTCCACGGCCAGCCTGGTGGTGGGCGTGGCTGCTGCCAGCGTGGACCACAGCAATGTGCTGATCACCGGCGTGGCCGGGCTGGTGGCGGGTGCCATGTCGATGGCGGCGGGCGAGTACGTCTCGGTGCACTCGCAAGCCGACACCGAAAAGGCCGACCTGGCGCGCGAACGCGCCGAGCTGGCGGCAGACCCGGCGTCTGAGCAGCGCGAGCTGGCCGCCATCTACGTCAAGCGCGGGCTCGACGCGACGCTGGCCCGCCAGGTGGCCGAGCAACTGATGCAGCACGACGCCATCGGCGCCCATGCGCGCGACGAGCTGGGCATCTCCGAGGTGCTGAGTGCCCGGCCGGTGCAGGCCGCGCTGGCCTCGGCGGCCAGCTTCGCGGTCGGCGCGGCGCTGCCGCTGGCGGTGGTGGCGTTGGCGCCGCAGAGCTTGTTGATCGCTGGCGTCTCGACGGCTTCGCTGGTGTTCCTGGCGCTGCTGGGTGCGGTGGCCGCGCGGGCCGGTGGCGCCAGTGTCTGGACCGGTGCCGCGCGCGTCACTTTCTGGGGCGCAGGGGCCATGGCCGCCACGGCGCTGGTGGGGCGGGCGTTTGGCGCCGTGCTCTAGCGCTGTGTGCGGGGCTGCGGTTTGTACGCATCGCAAACACCCAACGCGGCCTTAAGGTGAATGTCGCCGCCTGGCTCAGGCGCAAGTCACGAAACAAACTGGAGACATCATGAACGCACCCTTCCCGCTCAGGCTCATCACAGCCGCCGCGGCTGCCGTTGTTGCCAGCAGCATCCTCGTGGCCTGTGGCACCGAAGGCGAGCCGGTGCAGGCGCCCGAGATTCGCATCCTCTCGTCCAAAGCCGAGTACGTGAGCGGTGGCGACGCACTCATCGAAATCAGCGTGCCGGCCAACGCCCGCGACGGCGACCGCCTGACCGCCACCGTGGGCGGCCGTGATGTCAGCAGCGCCTTCAGGCTGGACGCGCGCAGCGGCCGCATGCTGGGCTTGGTGACCGGCCTGGCCAACGGCGCCAACGAGTTGCGCGCCGACTTCACCGGCACCGTGGCCACACTGACGCTGACCAACTACCCCGTCACCGGGCCCATGATCTCCGGCCCGCATGCCACGCCCTACAACTGCCGGACCGAAGCCTTTGTGATGCCCGACGGCACGCGCCTGGGCACCGCCACCGACACCAACTGCTCGGCGCCGACCAAGGTGCAGTACCTGTACCGCTCCACGGCCGGTGGCGCATTGCGCGCCATGCCCAGCACCACCGCGCTGCCTGCCGACGTGGCCCAGACCACCACCGTGGCCGGCGTGCAGGTGCCCTTTGTGGTGCGCGTGGAAACCGGCACCATGAACCGCGGCATCTACCAAAACGCCATGCTCCACAACCCGGTGTCCGAACCCGCACCCAGCCCGCTGACCCCGCCGCGCGGCTGGAACCGCAAGCTCATCGCCGTGCACGGCACGGGCTGCACCGGCGGCTGGTACATCCAGGGCGCAGCACTCGGCGTCAGCACCTTCACCGGCACCATGCTCACGCGCTTGGGTGAGGGCTACGCCGTGTTCAACAACACGCTCAACCACCCCGCCAACAGCTGCAACGCCGTGCTGGCGGCCGAGACCACCATGATGGGCAAGGAAAAGCTCATCGAAACCCTGGGCGTGCCCACCGCCACCGTCAGCACCGGCACCTCGGGCGGCGCCTACACCAGCTTGCAGGTGGGCGACATGGTGCCGGGCATCTTCGACGGTGTGTTCATCGACGCGACTTTCCCCGACGCACTGTCGATCTCCTTGTCGGCGCTGGACTCCAAGCTCGTCAACCGCTACCTCACCACGCCAGCACTCAACACGACCGCGCTCAGTGAGTTGCAGGCCACCCGTGTCTCAGGCCACAAGAACCCACGCGCCTGGTACGACCTGGCGCTGCAGTCTGGCCGCACCGACCCCACCGCGGGCCGCACCGAAACCATACCCGTCGGCGGCTTTGCCACGGCCTATACGGCGTCGGTCTTCAACGCGGCCGTGCCGGCCGCGCAGCGCTACAGCGCCAGCACCAACGCCACCGGCGCCCGCGCCACGGTGTGGGACTGGGCGCGCAACGTCTATGGTGTTGACGCCACCGGCAAGGGCCAGCGCGTGTTCGACAACGTGGGTGTGCAGTACGGGCTGGCGCAGCTGAACGACGGCAGCATCACCAAAGAACAGTTCATCGACCTCAACGCCAAGATCGGCGGCTACGACAACGAAGGCAACTACACCACCGCGCGTGCGGTGGCCGACGCCAACGCCGTGCGCCGCACCTACCAAGCCGGGCTGACCCTGGGCGGTGGTGGCGGCCTGGCTTCGATCCCGGTGTTCGACAGCTCGAACTACTACGACGAAGACAATTTCTACCACTACCAGTGGTTCCACTTCGCGGTGCGCGAGCGTATGCGCCGGGCCAATGGCGACATCGGCAACCACGTGATGTGGCGCGGTGGCGTGAACTTTGCCGACCTCTTCGTGCCGGCCACAGCCAGCCCGGCGCGCGCGGCCATCAACGCCCGCGTCGCGGCCGACGGCTGGGCCGCCTTCATCGGATGGGTGGACGCCTACAAGGCCGACACGGGCAGCGCATCGCAGCGCGAAAAGGTGTTGGCGCGCAAGCCCGCTGCGGCCACCGACGGCTGCTTCACGGCAGCCACCACGCCGGTGTTCATGGCCGAGACACAAACCCTGGCGCAGACCGGCGCAGCCGGTAGCTGCAACGCCCTATACCCGAGTTGGACGGCGCCGCGCATCCAGGCTGGCGGCCCCGTGGCGGGCGACGTGCTGAAGTGCCAGCTCAAACCCGTGGACGGCACGGGCTACAGCGTGACCTTCACCGCCGCCGAGCTGGACCGCCTGCGCGCCATCTTCCCCGGTGGCGTGTGTGACTTCAGCCGGGCTGGTGTGAACCAGATCGGCATTGTCACCAACGCATCGTTCGGGCCGTCAAGCGTGAATCTGGTGTTCGACATCACCCGGCCGTAGGCGCGCCGCGGCGCTGCGCCGTCGGGCCGGGGTTCACGGCCCGGCATACAGCGCCACCGCCGCCGCCAACCGCGCACGCACTGCAGCCACCAGCGCGGGCGGCGCCAGCACCTGCACCTGGTCGCCCTGGCGCAGCACGTCCATGATGAGTTCGGTGTCGTCCACGTAGGGCAGGCGCAACTCGAAACGGCCGTCGTCCAGCCAGCGGCCCTGTTGTTCGGGGTGCCATTCTTCGCGGCCGGCCCATTGCGCGGCCTGCACGTTGAACAGCAGCACGGCCCATCGTCGTGTACCGCCGGCGTAGATGCCGTAGCCGGCGTCCATGGCCGCCTGCACCTGCTTCATGGGCACCTCCCGCGCTTTGGTGTCCAGCAGCGTGGCTTGTTCGATGGCGTCCAGCGCAAAGCGGCGCAGGGCGTCGACACGGTGGCACCAGGCGTCCAGGTACCAGGTGTTGCGGTAGTGCACCAGGCGCTGTGGCGACACGTCGCGCTCGCCGACCTCGCGCCGTGCGCGCGTGAGGTAGCGCAGGCGCAGCCGCTGGCGCGATAGCAGCGCGGCGCTGACACGTTCGAAGAAGCGGCTGGGCACCGGGCGGCGCAGGGCGGTGACGACCTTCACGCGCTTCATCAGCCGCGCCGCGGCGGCCTCGCCTTCGCCGCTGCCCAGCAGCTGGTGGATGCGGTCCAGCAGCGGCTGCAGGTGGCGGCTGAGCATGCCGCCCTCGTCCAGCCCGGCCAGCAGTTGCTGCGCCATCAGCAACGAGTACAGCTCGGCCTCGTCGAACCACAGCCCAGGCAGTTCGTGTTTGGTGCCGGCGAAGGCCGCGCCAAAGCGGTAGCCCCTGCCCAGCGCGTCGTACTCGATGGGCGCGCCCATGCGGCTGCGCAGGTACTCCAAATCGCGTTTCAGGGTGGCCGGCGAGACCTGAAGCTCGTTCAGCAGGGTCTGGAAGCTGACCAGCCCCTCGGCGCGGATCAGCGTTTCGATGCGGTACAGGCGCGCGGCGTTGGCCATCGGGGGTGCGCTCAGAACAGGCCGACGACGCGGCCCTCGTCGTCCAGGTCGATGAGTTCTGCCGAGGGCGCTTTGGGCAGGCCGGGCATGGTCATGATGTCGCCGCAGAACATCACCACGAACTCCGCACCCGCGGCCAGGCGCACTTCGCGCACGTTCACGGTGTGGCCCGTGGGCGCGCCGCGTTGCGTGGGGTCGGTGGAGAAGCTGTACTGGGTCTTGGCAACGCAGACAGGAAAGTGGCCGTAGCCGGCGTCTTGCAAGCGGGCAATCTGCGTGCGCACCTCGGCATTGGCGCTGATGTTGGCCGCGCCATAGATGCGCGTGGCCAGCAAGCGCATCTTTTCCCACAGCGGGTCGCTGCCTTCGTAGGCGAAGCGCAAGGTCGAAGGCTGCTCGCACAGGCGCACCACCTCGCGTGCCAGATCGGCCGCACCGCGTCCGCCCTCGGCCCAGTGGCGCGCCGTCAGCACCGGCACACCGAGCGCGCCGATGCGGTCGCGCAAGAGCGCGTGTTCGGCTTCGGTGTCGGCCGCGAAGTGGTTGATGGACACCACACACGGCAGCCCGAACACCTCGTGCAGGTTGTGCACATGGCGCTCCAGGTTGGCCAGGCCGCGGCCCAGCGCGTCCAGGTCTTCGCTGCCCAGCGCTTTCAGATCGACCCCGCCGTGGTACTTCAGTGCGCGAACGGTGGGCACCACCACCGCTGCTGTCGGCTGCAGGCCGGACGGGCGGCACTTGATGTCGATGAACTTCTCGGCACCCAGGTC
>JANOLY010000200.1:0-10993 GCA_031420055.1 Burkholderiales bacterium
CGGCTGAACGAGGTGGTGGTGCGCCAGCAGGCGCAGATCGACGCGTTGCTGCGCCAGTTGGCGGCCCTGCGTGAGCAGATGCCGGGCGACGCCATGGCCGTGCCGCGCAGCCTGCGCGACGAGTTGCCGCCGCACTACTGAAGCACGACTGAACGCGCGTCAGCCCGCCGCTTGGTGGCCCAGCGTGAACGCCTCTTCAAACACCGAATAGCCCGCCAAGTCGCCATGCGCGTAACGCACGCGGCCGCGCCCGGTGCGCAAGGCCGCCAGCGCCGCGCTGCTGCGCACGCCGGGTGTGGGCACGGCCATGGCGTGGCCGTAGCGCATGAGGTCCACACGCTGCACACGCTGGCGCAGGTCGGGGTGCACGCTGGCCAGGTCGTCGAGCACGCGCGCGGCCCACAACGCCGCGGGGCGGTCCAGCAGCGCGGCGCGGTCGCTCACTGGCAGCGCGTGGTAGGCCGTCAGCACGGTGGCGCCGCCACCTTGGCGCAGACTCTGGTGCATGGCGTCGACATAGCCCAGGCCGGTGGCGCCATAGACCACGCTGTCCCAACTGGGCGGCGCGCCGGGGCGGTCGAGCAGCGGCCGGTCCAGCTGCAGATTGGCCACCAGCCAGGGCGCGTACTGCATGGCGGCCACGGCGGCCAGCAGCGCGGCTGGTGGCGATTCGACGATGCGCGCGGCCACGAACAAGGGCAGCGCCAGCACCACGCGCTCAGAGCGCCACTGCTCCAGCCGCTGTGCCGCGTCGTCCCAGGCCCACACGTGCACGCCGTGGCGTTGCTCATGCACGCGCAGCACCACGCGGCCGCCCTGCACGCGCCCGGCGTGCGGCGCGGCCAGGCGCGCGGCCAGCCAGGCGTTGCCTTCGGGCCAGGTGAAGACGGCGTCGCGTTCAGTGTCTTCGTCGCCCGGTGCGTAAAAGCCGTGGCGGCTGGCAAAGTAGTGCAGCCCGGCCCAGGCCGACACGGCCGCGGGGCCGGCGCCGTAGTCGTCGCGGCAACAGTAGTCCAGGTACCACAGCAGCCGCGTGTCGTCGATCTGCTCGCGCGCCAGCCAGGCGGCAAAGGTGATGGCGTCCAGCGCAGCGTGCGCTGCCGTCCACGGCGCGCGCGTGCTGGGCAGGGCGAAGCCGATGGCCTGCACGCGCGCCACCGCAGCGGCAAAACGGCGGTACTGCGCCAGGGTGGCCGAACCGGGCTCGGCCGGCGGCAGCAGGCCATCGGCCCAGGCGCCGTCGATGAACAAACGTTCCTGCGGGCTGTGGCACAGGTGGCGTTCTTCGGCCACCGTGCGGCCCAGCTCGTGGCGCAGCAGGCCGATTTCGTGCAGCCATTCGGCCACCTCGCGCGCCTGCGGCCCGGGCAGCGGCAGGTAGTGCGCGCCCAGCGGGCAGGCCATGCCGGCCATGTGATGGCCGCGGCTGTTGCCGCCGGGCTGGACTTCCAGCTCCAGCAGGTCCACGTCGTCGATGCCCGCACGCGCCAGGCCCCGCGCGGCCGACAAGCCGGCGATGCCCGCGCCCAGCACCAGCACCTGCGCGCGCCGCTGCACCGCCGGTGCGGGCCAGTGGCCCGACTTGGCCTGGCGCAGGCGGTGGCCGCGTGCGTGTGCTGCGCCCACCCACTGCGCGTGCGGCGGCGGTGCATCGCGCGCGCCTGTGCAGCCGGCCAGCGCCAGTGCGCTGCTGCCCAGCAGCGTGCGCCGGCTCAGCATGGCGACGCCCTCATCGGCTGACGCGGCCCCATTCTTCTTCGAAGGTGCTGACCAGCACCTGGTTGCTCAGCCGGTTGGGCTCGGCGGGCACGCGCGCCATGTCGGGCGGAAACTGCAGCAGCGCCGGCAGGCCTTCAGGCGTCAGGAAGCGCAGCCCCGCGGGCAGCACGGCAGGCGGGCTCCACGGCCGCCGGCCGGCGATCACGAAACCCCACTCGCCGAAGCTGGGCACATGCGCGTGGTACGGCGTGGTGCGCAGGCCGGCGGCCTCCAGCGTGGTCACCACCGTCCAAAAACTCTTGCGCGCAATCAGCGGCGAAGTCGTCTGCACGACCATGAAGCCGCCGGCGGTCAGGTGCTGGTCTGCGCGTTGGTAGAAGCTGGTGCTGTACAGTTTGCCTAACGCAAAATTGGTGGGGTCTGGGAAGTCGACCACGATGACGTCGAAGAACTCGGCGTTCGATTCCAGCCAGGCATAGGCGTCGGCGTTGACGATGCGCAGCCGGGCATTGGAAAGCGCGCCCGCGTTCAGCGCCACCAGCCGCGGGTCGCGTGCAAACAGCCGCGTCATGTGCGGGTCCAGCTCGACCAGCGTGACGTGTTCAACGCCCGGGTACTTCAGCACCTCGCGCACGGCCATGCCGTCGCCGCCGCCCAGAACCAGCACACGCCGCGGCGCACCGTGCGCGGCCATGGCGGGGTGCACCAGCGACTCGTGATAGCGGTACTCGTCGCGCGAATGGAACTGCAGGTTGCCGTTCAAGTACAAGCGCACGCCGCCGGCCCCGGCGGTGACCACCACACGCTGGTAGTCACTGCTTTCGCGCAGCACGATGTCTTCGCCGTAGAACTGGTCTTCGGCCCAAGTGGTCAGGCGGTCGGCGCCGGCCATCGCCGTTACCAGCACCGCCACCACCGCGGCGCAGGCCGCCACGTGCCAGCGCAGGTTGCGCAGCTCGCCGCGAAACAGCCACAGCGCCCACACCGCCACGGCAGCGTTGAGCAGGCCGAAAAACAGCCCCGTGCGCACCAACCCCAGCTGCGGCACAAACAGCAGCGGGAACGCCAGCGCCACCAGCAGCGCGCCCAGGTAGTCGAAAGTCAGCACCTGCGAGACCAGGTCCTTGAGCGCATAACGCTGGCTGAACTGGCGCTTCAAGATGCGCATGACCAGCGGAATCTCCAGCCCCACCAGCGTGCCTATCAAGCCCACCAGCGCGTACAGCAGCACCCGAAACGGCGCGCTGGCGTCCACCGGCAAAACGCTGTGGGCCAGGAACAGCCCCGCCGGCATCAGCCCACCCACCAGGCCCACCAGCAGCTCGATGCGCAGGAACTGCGCCACCAGTTGGTGCTCGATATAGCGGCTGAGCCAGGAGCCCACGCCCATCGCAAACAAGTACACGCCGATGACGGTGCTGAACTGCAGCACCGAGTCGCCCAACAAGTAGCTGGCCAGCGCGCTGGCCGCCAGTTCATAGACCAGCCCGCAGGCCGCGACCACGAACACACTCACCAGCAGCAGCACCTCGGCCGCGGCGATGCCCGCAGCCGGGGCAGCCAGCGGCGCAGCGGTGGGGTCTTGGGGTGCAGCAGCGGCCATGGCCAGAGCGTAACCCGGCCCCCGCGCCCGCCACGCGCCTGCCATGGCGGCGAGCCGCTCGTCGCGCCCGCGACAGGCCGCCCGCGCATCAGCAGCAACAATGCGCGGCATGGGAACCCTGTACCTCGTGCGCCACGGCCAGGCCAGTTTTGGCGCGGCCGATTACGACCAGCTGAGCGATCTCGGCCAGCGCCAATGCCACGCCCTGGGCCAGTGGTTCAGCCAGCGCGGCGTGCAGTTCGAAGCCGTGCTGCGCGGCACGCTGCGCCGTCATGTGCAGTCACTGGACGCGCTGGCCGCGGGCCACGGCGCGTTGCCGGCGGCATCAGCGTGGCCTGGCTTGAACGAGTACGACAGTCAGGCGGTGATCCACGCCATCCACCCCCAGCCGCTTGCCGCTCCCGACTCGGCCGAGGTCTACCGCGCGCACTTCCGCTTGCTGCGCCAGGGCCTGCAAGCCTGGATGGACGGCCGCACGGCGCCCACCGGCATGCCCCACTACAGCGACTTCGTGGCCGGCATCAATGCCGCGCTGGACCATGTGCGCAGCACGCACGACGGCAACGTGCTCATCGTCAGCAGCGGCGGGCCGATTGCCACCGCCGTGGGCCAGGTGCTGGGCACCTCGGCCGCGACGACGATCGAGCTGAACCTGCGCATCCGCAACAGCGCCGTCACCGAGTTCGCCTTCACGCCCAAGCGGCACATGCTGCAGAGCTTCAACCACCTGCCGCATCTGGATGCGGTCGAGCGGCGGGGGTGGGTCAGCTACAGCTAAGTAGCGCAGCGCTCGGGCATGCGGACGCTGCACCGATGTCACGACCCGACCCTGGCGGCCGTCCTGCGACGGTGCCCGACGCCAAAGCGCCGGGCGTTTGAAAAGCAGAAAGCTGTGGAAGGGTCAGGCAAGCCTTCACAGGCTTGCCAAACGCCGCTTCAGGAACGCGCGAACTTGCGCCCGGCGACCAGCAGCCCCAATGCGCCGATCAGCAGCGACAGGGTCGCCGGTTCCGGCACGGTAAGGTTGCCGCGGATCTCGCCGAGGGGAAACTGAACGGTGTGGATGTTGTAGTACGCGCGCCCTCCGCCAGCATTCATTGCGCCGATCAGCACATTCATCTTTTGCAGTGCGGTGCCGGCGGAAAAAGTTCCACTGAAAGGGTTGACGAGGTCGAGGTCGTAAACCGCGTTGAACGTGTCGGTTGCGCCGAGACCCGAACCACCGCCAAACAAACCAAGTGCGACACCGACATTGTTAGGCGGGGAACCCACGCAGCAATGAATATGTGCCGCAGTCGGCCCACCAGTCAACCCCTGCCATTGCAGGTTCAATGTGAGGACGTTAGTACTGTCGTCGAACTGCACCATGCCGAAGCCGGTGGCGGTGCTGTTGCTCCCTGTGCCAATCTCCTGGGCTGCCGACAGGTTGGTGGCCCATGTCAGGACGGCGGCCTGAGCTGGGGTGGCAATGGCGCCGGCGAGGCCGATGGCCAGTACTGCTGAAAGCTTGCGCATAAAAAAACTCCATGGTGGACGGTGATGGAGCATCAGCGGCTGTGTTTGCTGAGTCCTCTCGGGCTTGAGAGGGACTTCCGACGCTCGTGAACTCTCTGCAAGCAAAACGCATGCCGAAGACACAATTTAGTAGTGGTGTCAATGACTTATGCACTTGATTCGCTTGTGCAGGTGCAGTGTCTGTAAAGAACACCGACAGTCTGTGACGAGGTTTTCAGCCCATGGCGCCGCGGCCTCGGGTCCGGGCAGCGGGGTCAGGTCTTGTCTTTTGCCTGTCAAGCAGAACCATGACACTGGCCCATCAGGTCGAACAACGCGGCGCTGTTGTCCAGGTCAACCCCAGGGCGCACGCCGCTGCCGCGAAAGGTCTTCAGGCGGATGGGAACCGCTCGAACCGCCGCCCGTCGCCGCGCGAGCAATTCGCGCAACGCCTGCTCAAGGACGGCGGTAAGCGTCTGGCCGGATGCGGCCGCGTGCTGCCTGGCAGCGTGAAGTCGCTGACGGTTGATCCGGACGGTGGTGCGCATGCGCCAAAGCATGTCTGTATCGCACCAACATGTCTAGGCGCGCGGACGGGTCAGCAACAAGGTCTCCTTGGGGATTGAGTCGGCAGTCGAAAGCCGCTCTACGCCTCGCCATCCCAGTAATCCACGCCCGGGCTCTTGTGATGCATGCTGCGCAAGCTGCTGCGGCCGTCCTTGCTCGAGAACGCCATCAACTTGCCGCTGTCGGGGTACTCGCAGACCTCTGGGTATTCCTTGGTGCTCAGGCTCAGGTACTTCAGCGGCGCGTCGGACGTGTTGATGATGTGGTGCGGGTACTCCGGCCCCGGCGGGATGAAGACCACGTCACCCGCGGTGATGGGCAGCCGCTGGCCGGCCACGCGCAGGGTGCCGCTGCCTTCGAGCACGATGAACATCTCTTCCTGGGCGTGGTGGAAGTGGTAGGGACAGCTTCGCTTGCCGGGCGGCAGGATGTCGAAGCTGCAGCCCATCTTGCGCGCGGCCGTGCCGGCGCTGAGCTGCGCGCCCTGGTTGGCATACAGCGGCGGGCGCTCCCAGCTTTCCAGCGGCACGGTATGGAAGTTGCGGATGAGCCGCTGGGCCAACTCAGCGGCCGTCAGCGGCGCGGCGGGGGCGTCAGCGGCCTCAGCCATGGACGGCCGCCGACACGATCAGGCCGATGGCGATGCACATGGCGCCCACCACGATGGCCAGGGCCATGTTCTTCTTCTCGACGATCTCGGCCCACAGGTCGTAGGGCGTGAGCTTGTCGATGATCAGGAAACAGATCCAGAACACCGCCACGCCCATCAGCGCGAACAGCATCGATCCGAAGAAGATGCCGGGCTTGAGCCACTCGATTCCCATCATGTCTGCTCTCCTTGGGGTTGGAAGTTCACGAACGTCACGGATGTCACTTGTGGCCGCCGCCACCGCTTGAATAGCCGCCGAACGAGCCGCCCCCCGTGCGCGGCACGCCGCTTGTCGCGCGCTGGCGGGCGCATTGCTGGTATTCGGTGCTGGCCTGGCCGAAGGTCTGGCGCACGTTGTCGCATTCATCGCGGTCGCAGCGCGACAGCAGGGCAAAAAGAACAACGATGCCCACAAAGACGATGACGGCGTTGCGGCTGCCGCCACCCTTGGCGGTGAAGGGGGCCACGTCGCGTTGCAGCGCCGCGCGCGCGCCAGGCGCCACAGCGAAGGCCTCGGCCACGACGGCGGCCTCCAGCGTCTGGCCGGCCGACCAGATGACTTCGTTGCCGCTTTGTTCGCGCGACAAGCGCCGTGCGCTGTCGGCGCCGCTGCCTTCGTAGTCGGTGACCAGCGCGCGCTCGTCGCGCAACACGCGCCAGTAGAACTCGCCCTGCACCCAGGTGACGGTTGCCGCATAACGCCACTTCTGCTGGTAGGTCTTGCCCAGCCATTCGGCACGCTCGCCGCGCAGGGCCGGCGCGCCGGTGATCGGCTTGACCCAGCTCCAGCCGTCGTTGCTGTCCACCAGGAAGGCGAAGCCCTCGGTCTGGTTGTAGAGCAGGTACTCGCGCCAGAAGCTGGTTTCGTCTTCGCTGCTATCGGGGATGTCGCAGCGTTCCTGGTAGCCCACGACCTGCCAGGGCACGGCCGCGCCGCCCAGGGCCAGGGTGCCGCTGCGGCCCAGGGGAATCTGTGGCTCGGCGCCGCCAGCGCCGGCGTTGTTTTGCGCGTAGTGGGCCAGCTCGGCGCCCACGCCTTGCGAGATGTCGACCACGGCCTTGCACTGACCGCATGTCAGGCTCTGCGTGCTGGCCAAGGTGGGTTGCAGGGCCGCGCCGCACGCGGGGCACTCGACGCCGCGCGAGGCCAGGGTCTTCTCGGAAGCGCCTTCTTTCAGGCCGGCCATGCGCAGCTCGGACAGCGCCACGCTGCGGCCCACCGACCAGTGCAGCTGCTTCGGGTCGCTGGCATCCAGCGAGGCCACTTCGCCCTGGGCGTTGCGTAGGTCCACCACCGTGAATTCGCCTTGCAGCCGCGGCGGTGTGGGCAGCTCGCCTTGCGCTGCGATAAGCCGGGCGCGGACCTTGGAGGCGATGTCCCAGGCGCGGCCATCGGAGAGCGTGCGCTGGCCCGGTTGAAGCAGTTCCAGCGCGGCGGCGTCCTGTGGTGCATCGGCCGGCAAGGGCACGTCGAAGGCGACGACATAGGCGCCGTTGTCTTCGCTCAGCCAGGCCGAGCGCCCGTTGTCGAACAAGGCGTTCCACTCGTTCCAGGTGCCGCCCTCGTAGCCGTACTGCAAGCGCCCCACCAGCGTGAAGGCCATGCCCAGCCGCGTGCCGCTGGCACCCAGTTGCAGCGGCGAGTGGTCGTCAAAAAGTTCGGCCGACACGCCGATGCGGCGCAGCGCGTCGCCCTCGCGCAGCAGCGTGCTGCGGCAAAAGCTGCACACAGCGCTGCTGGACGCGGCCGACGCAAAGTCAACCGGCGCGCCGCAGTTTGGACAGGCGGCGCGCCAAGCACGCTGCGGGGTCGCCACCACCGGGTTTCAGGTCAAACCAGCTTCTTCAGCAGTTCGGCCTTCTTCGAGGAGAACTCTTCCTCTGTCAGGATGCCCTTGGCCTTCAGGTCGGCCAGCTTCTCGATGGTGGCCATCACTTCCTCGGGCTTCAAACCCACGGGGGCGGCAGACGCGGCGGCCGCAGCGGCGCCACCGCCCTGCAAGCCCTGGCTCAACTGCTGCGCCATCACCTGGCCCAGCGCCACACCGGCGCCCAGGCCCATGGCATCGCCGACCACGCCACCGCCACCCCCGGCCGCACCTTCGGCGAATTTGGGTATGGCTTGCGCCGTCTGGTACTGCATGAACTTGCCCATGTCGCCACCGACCATGCCCATGCCGATTCTCTGGTCCAGCACCTTCTGCAGCTCTTCGGGCAGGCTCACGTTCTGCACGGTGACGCTCTCAAGCACGAGGCCCAGCTGGGTGAACTCGGCCGCCGTGGCGTCTTGCAGTTGCTTGGCAAATTCGATCTGGTTGGCCGCCAGGTCCAGGAAGGGCACGCCGCTTTGCGCCACCGCGTCGCTGATGTGCTGCAGCATCAGCCCACGCAACTGGCCGTCCAGGTCTTCCACGGTGTAGCGCTCGCGCGTGCCGCTGATCTGGGTGTGGAACAGCTTGGCGTCGGCGATGGCGTAGGCGTAGTTGCCAAAGGCACGCAGGCGCACGGCGCCGAAGTCCTTGTCGCGAATGGTGACCGGCTGCGTGGTACCCCAGCGGCGGTCGAGTTGCTGGCGCGTGCTGAAGAAGTACACGTCGCTCTTGAACGGGCTCTGGAACAGCTTGTCCCAGTTCTTCAGGTACGTCAGCACCGGCAGCGTCTGCGTGGTGAGCTTGTGCATGCCGGGGCCAAAGACATCGGCCACCTTGCCTTCGTTGACGAACACCGCGACCTGGCTTTCGCGCACGGTGAGGCTGCCGCCGTACTGGATTTCGTTGCCGGCCATGGGGTAGCGCCAGGCCAGCGTGCCGTCGCCGCTTTCAGTCCATTCCAGGATGTCAATGAACTGTTTCTTGATGAAGTCCATTAGCGCCATGGCCATTCCTTCTGAAGTGTGTGGTGCGGGCAGTGCCGGCGAATAATAGCCCCAGCAAATGGAGTACAGCATGGCAAACACAGCCTGGCGGATTGCGGTGGTGGGGGCCGGCCCGGTGGGCCTGGCGCTGGCACTGCATGCCGCGCGGCTGCTGCCGCACAGCAGCGTCACGCTGTTCGACGCGCGACCGGCCGATCGCGATGTATCGACTGACGCACGCACGCTGGCGCTGGCCCTGGGCAGCGTGCAATTTCTGCAGCAACTGGGTGCCTGGCCCGAGGCGGCGGCCGAGCCCATCCGCGAGATTCATGTCTCGCAGACCACGCCCAGCGCCTGGCTGCCGCTGGGCGCGCCAGAAGTGCATTTGTCGGCGCGCGAACTGGGCCTGCCGCTGCTGGGCGCCGTGCTGCCTTATGGCGCGCTGGTGGCGCCCTTGCAGCGGGCCTGGCAGGACCAGGCAGCGGCGCAGCCACAGCGCCTGCGCAGCCGTTTTGGCACGCCGGTGGCGGCACTGAAGCCGCTGGCGGGTGAGGTCGAAGTCGACGCCGGCATCGCCGAAACTTTTGACCTGGCCGTGGTGGCCGAGGGCGGTGTGTTCAGCGAGCCAGCGCGCAAGGCCGTGGTGCGCGACTACGCGCAGACCGCGTGGGTGGGCCAGGTGGAGCTGCAAGGCGGCAGCCCCGGCCGCGCTTTCGAGCGCTTCACCCGCCATGGCCCGGCCGCCTTGCTGCCGCTGCCAGGCGGCACAGCAGGCACGCAACGCGCGGCGCTGGTGTGGTGCGTGGACAGCCGCGACGACCCCGTGCAGGGCCTTGACGCCACGCAGCGCCTGGCCGTGCTGAACACGGTCTTTCCACCCGCCGCGGGCCGGCTCGTGGGCATCACGGCGCTGAAGGACTTTGCCCTGGGCCTGAACGCCGAACGCTCGCTGGTGCAGGGCCGCACCGTGCGCATCGGCAATGCCGCGCAAACCCTGCACCCGGTGGCCGGCCAGGGCCTGAACCTGGGCCTGCGCGACGCGCACGCCCTGGTGGCCCAATTGCGCTGGGCCGACGACCTGGACACCGCCCTGCGCCGCGTCAACTGGGCGCGCGCGCCCGACCGCTGGGCGCTGATCGCCACCACCGACTTCCTGGCCCGCAGCTTCACCTGGGACGGGCCGGGCCTGGCAACAGCGCGCGGCCTGGCGCTGGCCGCGCTGCAGTCCACCCCGCTGGCCAAGAACTGGCTGGCGCGGCGGATGATGTTCGGGGCGCGTTGAGTGCGCGCTGCGGCTGGGCAAGCGCCGAAGCGGCGCGCGGGCTGGTGCGCGTCAACCAACCAGCGGGTTCACCACCTTCAGCGCTGCAAAGCGGCTGAAGTCGCGGTCCGCCGACCACAACTCGGCCACCCCATGCTGCAAGCACAGCGCGGCGATGCGTGCGTCGTGCACGGCCGGCCCGGTGGTCTTGGCGCGCTGCAGCAGGGTCTTGAGTTGCGGCCAGTGCGCACCCGATTCGGCCAGCAGCACCAGGCTGGCGCTGTCCAGCCAGGCCTCGATCTGGTCCAGCGCCTTGGCCGGTGGCGTCGGCGGGTTGTAGATGCGCGGATGCGTGGCAATGGCATAGAACTCGTGCACGCACGGCCAGGGCACGGCCCAGGGTGCGCGGCCTTGCGCCAACCGCTCGACGCAGGCCTTGGCCCGCGCGTGGAAGCTCGAGTCCGCGCGGTGCGCGTAGACGAGGATGTTTGTGTCGATCGCGATCATGGCCAGGCCCCCTTGGCCGCCGCCGGTCAGCGCCCGCCCCGGCCTTCGTACGCTTGCTCGCGCAACTCGTCCCAGTGGCCTTCGCTCACACCCGCTTGCAGCCCATGGCCCTTGAAAGATGCGTCGCGCAGCACAAAGGGCGGGCCACTGCGACGTTGCTGCAGCACCGCGCGCAGACCGGTTTCAACCAGTTGTCGCACCGTGGTGCCTTCACGCAAGGCAGTGGCTTTGGCTTGAATCAACAGGCTGTCGGCGATGTTTATCGTGGTCTTCATATGGGCACCCATACTTCACAATATGGGCCGAAGTATAGCCCTGAGAGCCTGCTCGACGTCTACA
>JANOLY010000201.1:0-11910 GCA_031420055.1 Burkholderiales bacterium
GGCAGGGCTCGTGGCAAAACGCAGGTGCCAACACTACACCCCACCAGAGCTTGCCGGTCCAATAAAAGTGCTACCCAGGTATCCTGAATCTTCCTGCACTCACGGGCCGAGATCAGGAAGTCTGAAGCTAGGGTGGATCAAGCAGCAACAGCGCAAGTTGCGTGAGCAGGAGCGCGAAAGCCCGCGCGAGTTCGTCGACCGTGTGAGCCACCACGTGTGGGGCCGGCGAGTGCTGCTAAACCTGGTCGAGGTGGATGCGCCGACGGGCGTACAACTCCGTCATTCCCGGTTGGTGGTGACCGTTCGACCGGGAACCGACAGGGCAGGCCGGGACGCCCTGTTGTCGAACTGGTACCGACAGGTCTTGAAGGACGAACTGCCAGCGTTGATGGCGGCTTGGGCGCCGCGATTGCGCGTTCAGGTCAACGGGTTCTACATACAGCAGATGAAAACCAAGTGGGGCAGTTGCAACCCGCGTGCCGGCACGCTGCGACTGAACACGGAGCTCGCCAAAAAGCCCAAGGCCTGCCTGGAGTACGTCGTCGTGCACGAGATGAGTCATCTCCTCGAACCCAAGCACGGACCGAAGTTTTTGTCCCTCATGGATCGCCACATACCGGCCTGGCGCGAGACGCGGGCACTGCTCAACAGCCTGCCGGCGAGACATGAGAATTGGACCCCTTGATGGGCTGCCGCGATGAGTCCATGGCGCTGGTCATCCAGGCGATACCCGGCATCGCCCGATGAACCCAGCTTCAACCCTCAGAGATCGAACCGCATGAACCAGAATTCGTCGCGCACCTTCTCTTGCTCCACCGCACCCAGCCGGGTATAGAAGCCCGGGCCGTCGGTGCCGAAGTACACGCGCTTCAGTTGCAGCCGGCGGGCTTCGTCCAGCAGTGCGCGCACCAGCACCGAACCCACGCCGCGGCCGCGCCAGGCTTTGTGAACCACCATGCCGGCCAGCCAGGGGGTCCACTCGGGGTGGCGCTCGTCGTCGCTTTCGACCAGGTTCACCACCCCCAGCGGCTGGCCGCCGTGCTGGGCCACCAGCGACAGCGGCACGCGGTCGGAATGCTCGGCGGTGGCCAGGCGAGCGTCCATGCTGGCCACCGTGGCGCCGGGCACCTGGGTCCAGAACTGGTTGTGGATCATGGCCGCCACCGCCGGGCGGTGCCAGGGGATGGTGTGCAGGTGCACCACCTGCAGGCTCAATGGGCGGTCAGCCATAACGTGCCATCCCCAGGCCGGTGATGTCGATGTCGGGCGGCTTGCCCGAGACGATGTCGGCGATGACGCGGCCGGTGCCGGCGGCCATGGTCCAGCCCAGGGTACCGTGGCCGGTGGCGAGCAAGAGGTTTTGCACGGGGGTGTTGCCGATGATGGGGGTGCCGTCGGGTGTCATGGGGCGCAGACCGCACCAGAAGCTGGCTTTGCTCACATCGCCACCGCGCGGGAAGAGGTCGCTGACAACGTGGTTGAGTGTGGCGCGGCGCGCCTCGCGCAGGTTCAGGCTGTAGCCGGCCAGCTCTGCAGTGCCGCCCACGCGGATGCGGTCGCCCAGGCGAGTGACGGCTACTTTGTGGCTTTCGTCCATGATGGTGGACTCGGGCGCGTACTGCGCTTCGGTGATGGGCACGGTGATGGAGTAGCCCTTGACGGGATACACGGGGATGCGTAGACCCACCGGCGCCAGCAGCCCCGGTGAGTGGCTGCCCAGCGCCACCACCACACGCTCGGCTGTCAGCAGGCCGGCTTCGGTGAACACGCCGGTGATGGCGCCGCCACCCACCTGCAGTGCCTCGATGCGCGTGTTCCAGCGGAACTTCACGCCCAGCGCCGCGGCCAGCTCGGCCAGCCGGTTGGTGAACTTGAAGCAGTCGCCGGTTTCGTCGCCGGGCAGGCGCAGCGCGCCGACGAACTTTTTTTGCGTCAGCTTCAGGGCCGGTTCGACCTGGCAGAAGCCGGCGCGGTCCAGCACCTCAAAGGGCACGCCGTACTGGCGCAGGATGGCCACGTCGCCGCCGATGCCGTCGAGCTGTTTCTGGGTGCGAAACAGCTGCAGCGTGCCCAGGGTGCGCTCGTCGTAGCTGATGCCGGTCTCGGCGCGCAGCGCTTTCAGGCAGTCGCGGCTGTACTCGGCAATGGGCACCATGCGGCTCTTGTTCAGCGCATAGGCGCCGGCCGTGCAGTTGGCCAGCATCATGGCGCCCCAGCGCCACATGGCCGGGTCCAGCATGGGCCACACGACCAGCGGGCTGTGCTGCATGAGCATCCACTTGATGGCCTTCAGCGGCACGCCCGGGCCAGCCCAGGGTGAGCTGTAGCCGGGGGACACTTCACCGGCGTTGCCGAAGCTGGTCTCCAGCGCCGGCCCGCTTTGGCGGTCCACAAGCTCGACTTCGTGCCCGGCACGCGCCAGGTAGTAGGCCACCGAGACCCCGATCACGCCGCCACCGAGCACCAACACCTTCATCCACGACCTCCTTGCGTTGTCTGCCACTGTATAGATCGCAGCACCAAGGCCTTGCAGCGTTTTCCGAGAGAATGCCCGAATGAACCTTGCTGCAACGCCGCCCCGGCTGTCGATGTCACAGGTGCTGCTGTGCGGCGCACTGATCGTCACGCTGAGCATGGGCATACGCCACGGCTTCGGGCTGTGGCTGCAACCCATCACCATGGAACGCGGCTGGTCGCGCGAGACTTTCTCGTTTGCGATGGCGGTGCAGAACCTGGCCTTTGGCCTGGCCGGGCCGCTGGCCGGCATGTGGGCCGACAAATACGGCGCCTACCGTGTGCTGCTGGTGTCCGGCGCGCTGTATGCCGCGGGCCTGGTGGGCATGGCGCTGGCGCCCACGGGTCTGGCCTTCACGGGGACGGCGGGCTTGCTCATCGGCATGGCGCAATCGGGCTGCACCTATGCGGTGATCTTCGGCGTGGTGGCGCGCAACACGCCGCCCGAGAAGCGCGCCTGGGCCATGGCGATGGCGGCGGCGGCGGGCTCGTTCGGGCAGTTCTTGATGGTGCCGGTGGAAAACTGGCTGATCGGCGCCTGGGGCTGGCAAGGCGCCTTGTTCATCCTGGCCGGCGCGGCGCTGGCGATCTTGCCGCTGGCCCGCGGCCTGAAGGAAACGCCGCTCGACCACAGCGCGGGCATGCAGCAAAGCGTGGCCGCGGCGCTGCGCGAGGCCTTTGCCTACCGCAGCTTTCGGCTGTTGATGGCGGGCTATTTTGTGTGCGGCTTCCACTTGGTATTCATCGGCGTGCACCTGCCCAGCTACCTCAAGGACAACGGCCTGAACCCGGGCGTGGCCACCACGGCGCTGGCGCTGATCGGCCTGTTCAACGTCTTCGGCACCTACGGCGCTGGCATGCTGGGCAAGCACCTGGCCAAGCGCCACATCCTGGCCGGCATCTACGCGCTGCGTTCGCTGGCTATTGCGCTGTTTGTGCTGCTGCCGCTCACGCCGTGGAGCGTGTACCTGTTTGCCTCGGCGATGGGCTTGCTGTGGTTGTCCACCGTGCCGGCCACGAATGCCATCGTGGCGCAGATCTTTGGCGTCAGGTATTTGTCGATGCTCAGCGGCTTTGTGTTTCTGAGCCACCAGATCGGCTCGTTCATGGGCGCCTGGATGGGTGCAAGCTGTACGACGCCACCGGCAGCTACACGCAGATGTGGTGGATAGCGGTGCTGCTGGGCGTGTTGGCCGCGCTGGTGAACCTGCCGGTGCGTGAAGCGCCCATCCACCGGCCGTTGGCGCAGCCGGTATGAGGCGCCCACTGGTCCGCGTGGCACTGTGGGCCTTGGCCTTGGCCCTGCTGGCGGCCGTCTTTGCCGCCTACCTGAGTCCGCACTTCGCGGTTGACCTCGCGACACGGTTCTGGGCGTGCTTCTGACCGACCAGGCGGCGGCGCCGCCATCGGCCTGGCTGGGCCGCTTTGCCCATGTGCTGCGACCCGGCGGCACGGTGCTGGATGTCGCCTGTGGCCGCGGCCGCCATGTGCGCTGGCTGGCTGAGCAAGGCTTTGCCGTGACCGGGATCGACCGCGACGCGGTGGCCACCGCGCCCTTGCGCTCGTTGGCAGAAATCGTCGTGGCCGATCTCGAAGCCGCGCCCTGGCCGTTGCCGGGGCGTCGGTTCGACGCCGTCATCGTCACCAACTACCTCTGGCGGCCACTGTGGCCCGCCCTGCGTGCAGCGTTGGGCGATGGTGGCGTGCTGATTTACGAAACCTTCGCCCACGGCCAGCATCTCATCGGCAGGCCGTCGCGACCGGAATTTCTGTTGCAGCCTGGCGAGTTGCTGCAAGTGTTCGACGGCATGCAGGTGGTGGCCTACGAAGACGGTCTGGAAGCCGACCCGTTGCGGCGGGTGCAGCGGCTGGTTGCGGTGGCCGGCAGGACTGACGGGCTGCCGCTGCGGGCGCCCGTACCGGGCAATGCAGGGGCAGCCGGCTAAACTCAGCAGATTGTCCGGAACCCGTATCGAATGAAACCCCTCGTTGGCAGCATCGTCGCCCTGGTCACACCCATGACCGAAGACGGCCGCATCGACTTTGATGGCCTGCGCAGCCTGGTCGACTGGCACATCGCCGAAGGCACCGATTGCATCGGCGTGGTGGGCACGACGGGCGAATCACCCACCGTGAGCATGGCCGAGAACTGCGAGGTCATCCGCGTCGCGGTCGAGCACACCGCCGGGCGTGTTCCCGTGATGGCCGGCACCGGCGCCAACAACACTGCCGAGGCCATCGAGCTCAGCCGATTCGCCAAGCAGGTGGGCGCGGACTGCCACCTCAGCGTGGTGCCCTACTACAACAAGCCCTCGCAGGAAGGCATCTACCGCCACTTCTGCGCCGTGGCCGAGGCCGTGGACCTGCCGCTGGTGCTTTACAACGTGCCCAGCCGCACGGTGGCCGACATGCTGCCCGAGACCGTGCTGCGCCTGGCCCAGGTGCCCGGCATCGTCGGCCTGAAAGAAGCCAGCGGCGACATCGCGCGCGCCGGCTGGCTCATCAAGCAAGCGCCCAAGGGCTTTTCGATTTATTCAGGCGACGACGCCACCGCCGTGGCGCTGATGCTGCTGGGCGGGCACGGCAATGTCAGCGTCACGGCCAATGTCGCCCCGCGTTTGATGCACGACATGTGCATGGCCGCCATCGAAGGCGACGTGCGTCGTGCGCGCGAAATTCACCTGCGCCTGCTGCCTCTGCACAAGCAACTGTTCTGCGAGCCCAGCCCGGCACCCACCAAATGGGCCTTGTCGCAGATGGGACGCTGCGGCCCGCAAGTCCGGCTGCCCTTGCTGCCCTTGACCGCTGCAGGCCAGGCGCTCGTCGGCCAGGCGCTGCACGACAGCGGCCTGGCCGTTTGATCTTGGCCCACCACACCCTCCCCTTGTCAGCCATCCTGCGGACTGTCGACCAGACCGCGCCGGAGACCCGAACGTGAAATCCCTGCTATCCCCGACCCCTTTGCGCCTGACTGTCGTGGCGCTGGCCACCCTTGTGAGCGGCTGCACGGTGCTGAACCCGTTCTCGGGTGAATCGGTCGACTACAAAACCAACGCGGCCAGAGCCAAGCCGCTGGAAGTCCCGCCCGACCTGAGCCAACTCTCACGTGACAGCCGCTACCAAGCCCAGGGTGGCGTGATCAGCGCCTCGACCGCGGTCACCGCCGGCACGGTGCAGCCCGGCGTGGCGCCAACGCCGACCGTGGCCTTGCAGGCGCGCGGCGAGATCCGAGTCGAGCGGGCCGGCCAGAGCCGCTGGCTGGTGGTGCCCCAAACACCAGAACAGCTGTGGCCGCAGGTCAAGGCCTTCTGGGAACAGCGCGGTTTGGCGCTGGCCGTGGAGGACGCGCAGATCGGCGTGATGGAAACCAACTGGGCCGAGAACCGTGCCAAGCTGCCCAACGACATCATCCGCAACACCATAGGCCGTGTGTTTGGCAATCTCTATGACACCGGCGAGCGCGACCTGTTCCGCACGCGCATCGAACGCACGGCCAGCGGCAGCGAAGTCTTCATCACGCACCGCGGCGTCGAGGAGGTGTTTGTCAACGAGCGGCGCGAGAGCACGACCTGGCGTGCACGGCCCAGCGACATCCAGCTCGAGGCCGAGATGATCAGCCGCTTGATGGTGGCACTGGCGCCCAAGGAAGAGCAGGCCCGCGCCCTGGCCGCCGTCAGCGCCGCCGCCGACGGCCCGCCGCGGGCGCGGCTGCTGGGCGGCCAGCCGGCACCCACGGTCGAGGTTGACGACAGCCTGGACCGCGCCTGGCGCCGTGTCGGCCTGGCGCTGGACCGGAGTGGCTTCACGGTTGAAGACCGCGACCGCGCCGGCGGCCTGTACTACGTGCGCTATGTCGACCCCAAGTCCGCTGGCAAGGACGAGCCTGGCTTCTTCGCCAAGCTGTTCGGCAGCGCGACCACGTCATTGACGCCGGTGCGCTACCGCGTCGCGCTGAAGACTGTGGGTGCCAAGACCCAGGTCTCGGTGCTGACCTCGGCGGGCGCCCCCGACACCGGCGAGAACGGCAAGAACATCGCCAACCTGTTGCTGCGCGAATTGCGCTGACCAAGCGCGCCCCCGCGCCCTGCCCGCTTCGACCACCTGGGGCGGCGCACGGGCAACAAAAAGGCCACCCAAGGGGTGGCCTTTTTTGTTGATGGCGCCCGGGGGCGCCGTCAGATCACTTCTTGACAGCGTCAGCAGCCTTGGCAGCGGCGTCCTTGGCGGCGCCCACGGCGTCCTTGGCCATGGTGGCAGCACCGGCGGCAGCCGAGGCGGTGGCTTCAGCAGCGCCAACAACAGCCGAAGCCGCCGAGGCAGCAGCTTCAACAGCAGCAGTCACGGGCGCCGGAGCGGCCACGGGTGCAGGCGCCGGCACAACAGCGACTTCCTTCTTGCCGCAAGCGGCGAGTGACAGGGCGGCAACCAGCGAAGCCAAAACGAGCGATTTGTTCATGTGTGTCCTCAGGAGTAATGGGTCGGGATTCGAGCTCTGCAGGGCGCCCTTCGAAAACTCTCAGAGACCCACCGCAACAAGACAAGGGGGCATCAACCCCGCGTATCTAGCCCACGAGTATAGCCCGACCTAGGGCAATCCCTAGAGACCGACCTGGTTCACGGGAAACGCAGTCTCTGAGCGTTGCAAAACTGCGTCAATCTCTTGGCGGTGCTGCTGCGCCTGGCGCGCATCGATGGCACAGCGGCCGCGCCAATGCACGCGGTCAGCCACGGCCACGCACACCGCACCGTCGTCGAGCAGCGAGGTCGGCAACTCGGCAGGTAGGTCCTGCGGCGTCCAGGCTTCGATGGCATGCGCCCAAGGGCGGCGCCAGGCCACGAAGCGGGGCTTCAAACGCACCACCTCGTCGTAGCTCTCGGCCAGCAGTATCAGTCGGCGCTGGGGCAGGCGCAGCCAGGCGGTCAAGGCTTCGAGCAGGGCCGGCTCGTCCAGCGGCCAGTCGGCAAAGTTCGGGTCGGTAAACCACAGGCGGCGCGCGCCGCGCTCAACGGCCGCTTGCACGCCCCAGACCACGGCGGCAGCGAATTCGGTGCGTGAGGTGATGCTTGGCAGCTCGCTCATCAGATCTCCCCAAGGCCAGCGGCCCGCGTTTCCCACTCCCGGGACAGGCCAACGCCCGCGGGTGACCCGACGGGGCTCATTCGCGGCCACCCACCAGCCAGCCGTGCTGGTGCCATTCGTCCAGCAGATCGCGCGCCGGTGGGCTGAGGCGCTCGCAATCGGCCGCGGGCAAGCAGCGCTCGTCGGCCAGGCGGTGCATCAGGCGCGCGTCGCGCCCGCCGGCGCGGAACGACTCGCCGTTGATGAACACATGTCGCTCGTCGTACAGCATGCGCGTGGCCGCGGCCAGGGCCACGCCGGCACCGGCGGCGCGCTGTGTGCCGGCGTCAAACCAGACCTGTGGCTTGGGCTCGCTGAAGACCTCGCCCAGCGCGCGTTCGATCTCGCCGGGGCGCGCCAGCAAACGCAGCACGGCAGCGCGGGCGAAGGCCTGCAGGGCGGGCGGTACGGCACCCGGTGTGGCCGTGGCGGGCTGGGTGGGGTCGCGGTACAGGGCCGATGACTCTTCAGCAGCCTCATCGGCCACGCGTTGCAGCAACTCGGCCGCCAGCGGCACGGCGGCCGGGGCCCTGAAACCCACCGAGCAGGTCATGCAGTCGCCGCCCACGGCCACACCATCGTGGCCCCAGCGCGGCGGCAGGTAGAGCATGTCGCCGGGCTCCAGCACCCAGTCGTGCTCGGGCTCGAAGCGCTGCAGGACCTTCAAGGGCTGGCCTGGCTGCCAGGCCGCGTCGGCCACCCGCCCCACGCGCCAACGACGCCGGCCGTGGACCTGCAGCAAGAAGACGTCGTAGGAATCCAGGTGCGGCCCGACGCCGCCGCCGTCGCTGGCCCAGGACATCATCAGATCGTCCAGCCGCGCATCGGGCGCAAACCTGAACCGCGACAGCATCTCGTGCGCCGCGGCCACGTGCAGGTCCAGGCCCTGCACCAGCAGCGTCCAGCCGGCCAAGCGCGCAGCCGGCAAGGCGCGGCGCGGCAAGGGGCCCGGGCGCACGTGCCAGTGCGCACCCTGGCGCCGAACCAGGCGCGACTCGACGCCGTCCGTGCCGGCCAGATCAAACAAGGCCGCACGCGACAGCGGCGGCTGCACATCCGGCCAGGCCTGGCGCACCAGCAGCGGCTTTTTCTGCCAATGCCGGCGCATGAAGGCCGCCGGCGTGAGGCCGCCCAACAAGGCCAGCGGGGTGTGAACATCCATCGTCGGATTCTGGCCGAACAGGGCTGTGCCATCATTCCCGCATGATGATTTCAGCCCCCTGCGTGGTCAGCCTGACCTGGAAGCTCAACGACGGGCAGAACCGCCCCATCGACGAGTTGGCCGAACCTGTGGAGTTCTTCTACGGCGGCACCGACCTGCTGGCCAAGGTGGAAGAAGCCCTGACCGGCTACGGCCCCGGCGACAGCCTGCAAGTGCACCTGGAGCCCGAACATGCCTTTGGCGAGTACAAGTCCGAACTGGTGTGCTTCGAAGCACGCGCGCTGTTCCCCGACGAACTGACCACCGGCATGGCCTTTGAGGGCCTGCCCGCCGGCAGCGTCACGCCCGACATGCCGGCCGATGCCGTGTACCTGGTGACCGAGGTCTACCCCTCGCACGTGGTGCTGGACGCCAACCACCCGCTGGCCGGCATGGCGCTGCGTCTGGAGGTGCGGGTGGTCGATGTGCGCGAGGCCAGCGATGCAGAAATCGAGGCCGGCAGCCTGGGCAGTTCACCCCTGGCGGTGCTGGCCGGCAGTTCACCACCGGGCGGTCAGGCCCTGCACTGAATCGACGGGGTTCAGCCGCGCCCGGTCGAGCCAAAGCCACCGCTGCCGCGCGCCGAGCTGTCGAAGTCGGCTACGCGCCTGAACTGCGCCTGCACCACGGGCACGATGACCATCTGCGCGATGCGCTCCATCGGCTCGATCGTGAACGCGGCCTGGCCGCGGTTCCAGCAGCTCACCATCAGCGGGCCCTGGTAGTCGCTGTCGATCAACCCCACCAGGTTGCCCAGCACGATGCCGTGCTTGTGGCCCAGGCCCGAGCGTGGCAGCAGCATGGCGGCCAGGCCCGGGTCGGCGATGTGAATGGAAAGGCCGGTGGGCACCAGGGCCGCCTGCCCGGGCTGCAGCACCAGCGGCGCGTCCAGACAGGCGCGCAGGTCCAGCCCGGCGCTGCCCGCGGTGGCATAGGCCGGCAGGTGCGCAGCCATGCGCGGGTCGAGCACTTTCAGATCGATCACCGTCATGAGCGGGCCCCGGGCGCGCGTGCAGCGATGACCTGCACCAGCTGGCGCGCCAGCGTCAGCTTGTCGGCACGCGCCAGCGCTTGCTGGCCACCAGCGTCGACCAGGGTGATGGCGTTGTCGTCGCGGCCAAAGGTGGCCGGGCCGAGGTTGGCAGCGATCATCTCAACGCCCTTGCGCTGGAGCTTGGCCCGGGCGTGGGCCAGCAGGTTTTCGCTCTCCGCGGCAAAGCCCAGGCACCAGGGCCGCTGGCCGGCGGGCAGACGCGCCACGGCGGCCAGGATGTCCGGGTTCAGGGCCATCGGCAACGCCGGCACCGTGCCGCTGCCGTCTTTCTTGATCTTGTGATCTGCAGCGGCTGCGGGCCGCCAGTCGGCCACCGCGGCCGTCGCCACGAAGATGTCGTGTGCGGGCGCTTCGGGCATGACAGCGTCGAACATTTGCTGTGCGCTTTGCACGTCGATGCGGCGCACGCCTGCCGGGGTGGGCAGGTGCACGGGGCCGGCCACCAGCGTCACGCGTGCGCCGGCCTCGGCGGCGGCGCGGGCGATGGCAAAACCCATCTTGCCGCTGCTGTGGTTGGTGATGCCGCGCACGGGGTCGATGGCCTCGAAGGTGGGGCCGGCGGTGACCAGCACGCTGCGCCCAGCCAGCAGCTTGGGCTGGAAGTGGGCGATCAGCGCGTCGCACAACTCGCTGGCTTCGAGCATGCGCCCGTCACCCACCTCGCCGCAGGCCTGGTCGCCCGCGGCGGGCCCCAGCAGCACGGCGCCGTCGGCCTGGGCCTGCGCCACGTTGCGCTGCGTGGCGGGGTGGGCCCACATCTCGCGGTTCATGGCCAGGGCCAGCAGCAGGGCGCAGCGCTGAGTGGGCCGCGCCAGGCACAGCAGGCTCAGCAGTTCGTCGGCGCGGCCTTGCGCCAGCTTGGCGATGAAGTCGGCGCTGGCCGGGGCCACCAGCACGGCGTGGGCCTCGCGCGTGAGGTCGATGTGCGCCATGTTGCTGGGCTGGCGCGCGTCCCACTGGCTGGTGAAGACCGGGCGGCCGCTCAGCGCTTGCATGGTGACGGCGGTGATGAAGTGCTCGGCGGCTTCGGTCATCACCACCTGCACGGTCGCGCCGGCCTTGACGAGTTCTCGCGCCAACTCGGCCGCCTTGTAGCAAGCCACGCCGCCGCTCAGGCCCAGGACGATGTGCTTGCCTTGCAGCGCGGGTGCTTTGAGCATGGCGCGGGACTCTAGCAGGGCCCGTGTTGGATCAACCCGCACCGTGGCACTTCTTGAACTTCTTGCCGCTGCCGCAGGGGCAGGGGTCGTTGCGGCCCGGTGTGGCTTCGACCCGGCGCGTGGCGGGCTTGGGGGTGTGGTCGAGCCAGTAGATGCGCAGCATTTGCACGGCGAACATGGCTTCGTCGATCAGTTCGTGGCGCGTGGGCGGCTCGCCCGCGGGGTAGGTGGCGAGGTGTTCGGCGAACTCGTCGCTGTCGACGGGTATCAGCAGCGCGGCGACCTGCTCGATGGCCTCGCCAAAGGTGTCGGCCGTTTCCTGGTCACGGGGCTCGACCCAGATGTCAGGGTGCGCCCCCATGCCATCCAGGAAACCCTGGGCCCACAAGCCACCGGTCTGGACCCGTGCCGCGTCTTCGGCGCTGAGGCCGGCCTCGCCCACCAGGCGCTGGCGATCCTCGTCGGTGACCTCCAGGATCAAGGGGTACAGGCGCAAGCTGTCGAGGTCGTCAAGCAACGCCTCGGGGTCGAGCTGATCCACCAGCACCGACAACCGCGCCTTCAGCGAGCGCAGCGCCTGGGTGTGATCGGCAGGGTCGGCAAAGGCGCGCTCGAAGGCGTCGCCGCACATGGCATCCAGCCAGACCGAGGTGTCGGGCAGCCTGGGGCCTGCGGCCAGTGCAGCCAGGTAGCCGTCAATCCATTCAAACGACAGCTCGTCGTCGAAACCGCCCAGGCGGTCGCAGGTGGTCTCGAAGGCCAGCAGCTCGGCCGGGTTGTTGTTGCGGGGGAGTTGTCTGGACATGCTTGCTTCAGCGGGTTTTCAGTGGGCCCAGGGACCAGGTGTCGCGCACGAATTGCT
>JANOLY010000202.1:0-15217 GCA_031420055.1 Burkholderiales bacterium
GATCCAGCGCGTCAGCAACATCGTGGCCGAGATTTCATCGGCCAGCGTGGAGCAAAGCTCGGGGGTTCAGCAGGTGGGCGACGCCGTCAGCCAGATGGACCAGGCCACACAACAGAACGCGGCTTTGGTGGAAGAAAGTGCCGCCGCTGCTGAAAGCCTGAAGGGCCAGGCGCAGCAACTCGTGCAGGCGGTGGCGGTGTTCAGGCTGGCTGCTGATGGGCCGGCGTTCGCCGCCCGATAGGCGGGGCTGCGCTGCTGCGGGGCAGGGCCCCGCGGTGTGAAACCTAGCCGGGGTTGACGAGCGCGCGCGTGCGGTCCAGCGCGGCGCCGAGTTCAGAGCCCGGCTCGGCCTGTATCTCGGTGGCCAGCGCCGCGGCGGCCGTCCATGCCGTGGCGGCCGCGGCTGCGTCGCCAGCCCAGTGCAAGGCCTCGGCCCGGCCACACAACAAGATGCCCAGCAACCAGCGGTCCGACAGGGCGCGCAACTGCGCCTCGCCTTCGTCCAGGCAGCGCCGCGCGTCTTCATGCCGGCCTTGGCGTGCATGCAGCAGCCCCAGATGGCCCAGGCACTCGCCCAGGGGCAGCAGCGAACGCGTGTCGCGGTAGATGGCGATGGCCGCCTCGAAGTCGGCCCGCGCCTCGTCGGGGCGCCACAGCGCTTCACGCACCAGCGCCAGGTTGTGCAGCGCCGTGCCCTGCTTTTGCACCTGGCCGACCTCGCGCACGATTTGCAGCGACTCCAGGCAAGCCTGCTCGGCTTCTTGCATGCGCCCGCCGCGCAGGTACAGCGTGAAGCCCAGGTTGCCCAGGGCATCGCTTTGCAGCCGGCGGTGGCCCACTTCGCGCCCCAGCGTCAACGCTTGCTGAAGACTGGTGATGGCTTCGTCCAGCCGGCCCATCGCCCCCAGCGTGCCGCCCAGCATGCAGCGGATGCTCGACTCCGAGTCCCGGTCTGCGGCTTGCAGCGCCAGGGCCAAGGCGTCGTCCAGCAGGCGCTTGGATTCCTCGAAGTTGCCAGCCACCGCTTCAAGCGACCCCAGGCCCGTCATGCCGCGCAGTTCCCACCGTCGTTCACCCAGGTCCTGCGACATCTGGATGGCCTGGACATACCGGGCACGCGAATTGGCCACCTGCTGCAAGCGGTAAAGCACATCGGCCAACTGGTAGGTGGCACGGGTCACGAGCCGCGGGTCCTGGGTCTGGCTGGCCAGCGCCAGCGCTTGCTCGCAATGCGGCAGCGCCACGGCACTGCGCCCGCATTGTTTGTGCGCGCTGGCCAGCACCAACCGGGCCACCACCGCGGCGCGGTCTGGCAGATGGGGCATGGCACACACGGTCTGGGCCAGGTTCACGCCCGCCTGGTACGGGCCGCGCCAGTCCAGGCCGGCCCAGGCGCCTTCCAGCGCGCCCACGGCCAGGTCGCCGTCACCCCACTCGATGGCGCGGTGGGTGGCGGCCACCAGGTTGTCCAGATCGGCGCAGCCGCCTTCGGTGGCGCGCGCGGCGCCCAGGCCGGCGAACCAGCGGGCGTGCCGCTGCTGTGCGTCAGCCAGCGCCTGCGCGCCGCTGCCGGCGTAACGGCCCTCGGTCTGCAAGTGTTCGGCGGCGTAGACCTGCACGGTGACGAGCAGGTCGAAGCGGTCGTGCGAGCGCGGCCGCACCAGTGATTTGTCGACCAGCGCGCTCACCGCGTCCAGCGCCCACGGTGGCGACTCGATGCCGGTGAAGTCCAGCACGGCCTCGGCCGCTTCCAGCGTGAAGCCGCCCTCGAACACCGACAACTGCGCCAGCGCGGCGCGCTCGGCGGCGGGCAGCAAGTCCCAGGACCAGTCCAGCGTGGCGCGCATGGTGGCCTGGCGGTCGATGCGGTTGCCCTTGGCCGACAGCAGCTTGAAGCGCTCGTTCATGCGCTGCAGCAGCACCCGTGGCGACATCATGCGCACGCGCGCCGCGGCCAGCTCGATGGCCAGCGGCAGCCCATCGAGCAAATCGACCAGCGTGGCGATGGCCGCGTGGTCTTCGGGCGCGGCGCGGGCGCCGGGCGCTGCGGCTTGGGCGCGCTGCATGAACAGCAATTCGCCCTCGCCGTGCGGCAGCGGCGCCAGGGCCAGCACGCGCTCGCCGGCCAGGCCCAGCACCTCGCGCGTGGTGACCACAAAGCTGGCCTTGGGCGCGCGGTCCAGCCACGGCCCCAGGGTCGCCGCGGCGTGGCGCGCCACCTGCTCGAAGTTGTCCAGGATCACCAGGCAATGCCCGCGCCCGGCGATGGCGTGGCCGAGTTGTGTCACCGGGTCGCCCTGGCCCAGCGGCACATCCAGGCCCTGGGCCACGGCGTAGACGATGCCGTCCAGGCCGCGCGCGGCAGCCAGGTCGCAAAACCACACACCGCCGGGAAAGTCGCCCAGCCACGACCAGCCAAAGCGCGTCACCAGCCGCGTCTTGCCGGTGCCGCCCAGACCCAGCACACACACCAGCCGGGCGCCGGCCTGCACCTGCTGCGACAACTCGGCCAGGGCCGGCGCGCGGCCCACGAAAGCGTCGCGCTCGGCCGGCAGGCTGTGGGGTATTTCGCGCACCGGCAGCCACAGCTCGCCCTGGCGGATGACGCGGTAGGCCTTGTCGGCGTCGGGCGGCGCGGCAAAGCTGCGCTGGCTGTCGGCCAGCTCGAACAGTTCGATCGGGTCGTCCAGCCCCTTCAGCCGCCAATGCCCGTGCGACTGCAAGCGCAGGCTGTGCGCTTCACCCAGGGCGCGCAGCGTCGCGGCCGACAGCAGAATCTGCCCGCCCAGGGCGGTGGACATGACACGCGCCGCGGTGGCTTTGGCGGCGCCCTCGACCTCGATCGGCTTGGCTCCCCGCGCCACGTCGGCGGGCGGGTTCTCGCGCAGCGTCACCATGCCCACATGCACCCCCACCCGCGCGTGCAGCGGTGGCTGCATGCCGGCCAGCGCGCACTGGTAGGCCAGGGCGAAGTCGACCGCCTCGGCGGCGGTCTCGAACATCATCAGCATGCCGTCGGTCTTGTCGATTTCGCGCCCACGGCGCGCGGGCAGCAGGTCGCGCGCCAGGCGGTCGTGCTGGGCCCACACCGCGGCAATGGCGACATCGCCCAGCTGACGCGCCAGGCGGGTGCTGTCCACGACATCGGTCAGCAGCAGGGCTCGGAATTCGCTCATGGTGGGTGGGCCCCGTCCAGTAGGCCGCCGTGGGTGAAGAGTCACGCGCAGTGTGGCGCAGGCACTTGCTGCGCGCCAGGGCTGTGCTTGCCAACGCTGCCAGGCGGGGCCCGCAGCAGGCCGCAAATGCCTGGTCAAGGCCTTGCTGATCCGCCGATCAACAATTTGTTACGACTTCACACTGAGGCCTGAGCCGCCAGCGCACTGGTGGCCAATCAACAGGGCCGTCGTCATGAAGACAGAAAAGCACCTCAATGTGGGTTTGCGCATCGGTCTGGCTTTCGGGCTGTGCATCGTGCTGCTGGTGGTGGTGGCTGCCACCGGGCTGAGTTCGCTGCGCAGCGTGAATCAGGCCTTGCACAGCATCACCGACGAGTACTACGCCAAGGTCAAGCTGATCGGCCAGATCGAGAGCGAGATCAACAAACAGGCGGGCTACGCGCGCAACGTGTTGCTCTTCGAGCAGGCCGAGCCGCGCCTGGCTGAGCTGGACGCGATCTCGGCCAGTGCAGCCGCTGTGGCCAAGAGCTACGCGCGGTTGTTGCCGCTGATGGTGGCTGAGGAGGACATTCAGACCCTGAGCCGTGTGCAGCGCGTGCGCATCGACTACCAGCAGAGCACCGAACGCTTCGAGGCGCTGGCCCGCAGCGGTCAGTTGCCCAAGGCGCGCACCGAACTGGTCGAGCACCTGCGCCAGGCGCAGCTGCGATACCACGGCGCGGTGACCGAACTTCACCAACAGCAGGAGCGGGCCATGGACCAGGCGGCGGTTTCGGCCGAAGCCGAATTGGCGCACAGCGGCCATGTGCTCAAGGCCGTGGCGGCCTGCGCCGTGCTGCTGACGGTCAGCGCAGCGTGGTTGATTGCGCATTCGGTGCTGCGCCGTGTCGACAACGCCGTGCGCGTGGCCGAGGCCGTGGCCACCGGCAACCTGACGGTGCACGAGTTCCGCGACAGCGAACACCTGCGCGAGTTCAACCGCCTGGTGGCGGCACCCGCGCCTGTGCCCCCACCGGCTGCCCGTGCACCGCGGCCTGCGACACCCGCCCGCATGCCCGAGGCCGTGGCCTGACGGCGCTGAAGCTCCGCTGACCCCGGCGCGCCCGCGGGGCTGGGCCGTAACATGGCCGCCTGCCCACATTCACCGCCGCCATGACCGAACCCCAGCGCATCCCTGGCCGACGTTTCCTGCACTCCCCGGGGCCTTCGCCGGTGCCCGACGAGGTGCTGCACGCGATGAGCCGCCAGCCCATGGATCTGGCCGACCCGCGTGTCATGGCCACCATAGCGGCCTGCGAGCACGGCCTGAAGCGGCTGCTGCACAGCGCCCAGGCGGAGGTGTTCTTCTACATCTGCAACGGCCACGGTGTCTGGGAAGCGGTGGTCGAAAACCTGCTGCCCCCGGGCGGCTGCGCGCTGGTGCCGGGCACCGGGCATTTCTCGGAGTCGTGGGCGCTGCAAACCGAAGCGCTGGGCCGGCGCGTGCAACGCACGCCCTGGCGCGAGGGCCATGCCATCGACGTGGACGCGGTCACCGCAGCCTTGGTGGCGGACCAGGCGCGCGACATCGTGGCCGTGTTTGCCGTGCACACCGACACCGCCAGCGGCGTCACCAATGACCTGGCCGCCCTGCGCCAGGCCATGGACACGAGCGGCCACCCGGCGCTGCTGGTGGTGGACGCCGTGGCCTCGCTGGGCGTGGAGCCGCTGCACATGGACAGCCTGCGTGCCAACGTGGTGCTGGGCGCGTCGCAAAAAGGCCTGATGTGCCCGCCCGGGCTGGGCCTGGTGGCGGTGGATGCGCAGGCCCTGGCCGTGTCGCAGCGCAACCCCGCGCCGCGCTACTACTGGGACTGGGAGAAGCGCCGCGGGGCCATGTCGTACGAGAAGTTCTGCGGCACGCCGCCGCTGAGCCTGATGGCCGGGCTGGAAGCCGCGCTGGGCCTGATCTTCAGCGAAGGCCTGCCGCAGGTGTGGGCGCGGCATGCCCTGCTGGCGCGTGCCGTGCACGCCGCGGTGCAGGGCTGGCGTGAAGGCGGCGCGGTGGACTTCTTCTGTGTCGATGCAGCGCGGCGTTCGGCCGCCGTCACCGCCATCACGGTGACGCCGGGCATCGATGTCGACGCCTTGCGCACCGTCGCGCGCGAACGTTTTCAGGTGGCCATGGCCGGCGGCCTGGGCCCGCTGTTCGGGCGCGCCTTTCGCATTGGCCACCTGGGCGACCAGAACGCGCCCGGCGTGCTGGGGGCGCTGGCCGGTGTCGAGGCCACGCTGCGCGCACAAGGTGTGCCGGTGGGGCAGGGCGGACTGCAGCGCGCGGTGGAGGTCATCGCGCGTGGCCTGTAACACCACGCCGGCCCGGACAATGCGCCCTTGCGGCAACGCGGGAGAAGCGACGTGAAAACCTACGACATCGACGTGCAGCGCCTGAAGTCCTTGCGCCACGACAAGGGCTTGATCGCCATCGGCATCGACGCCCAGGTGCTGCCGCGCGCCGCACGTGACGACGATTCAGGCGCCACCTATGTGCGCATGCCGGTCGACCAAGCGCGGGCCTTGCTGATCTTGCTGAAGCAGCAGTTCGCCGAGCTCGACAAACTTCAGCCACGCAGCCGGCGCTCGGGCCGGGCTTGAGTATTCACATGCCCGCGTAATTCGGCCCGCCGCCGGTTTCGGGCTTGACCCTCACCGGCTCTCTGGAAGCGGCCAGATAGACGTCAATCGCTGCATGAAAATTGGACTCAAACTCAGACACCGATTCGCCGTGGAAAGCAATGATGTCGTCAATGTCCTGGACGCGCCCAACAGTGATCTTGTCTTCGGCGTCAAACACCATGCTCGTGGTGTAGCCCTTGTAGGACATGAGATTGATCATGGCTTGATTCCCATTCGTTCAATGAACTCCCGCACGGCCCCGACCCGGTAGCGCAGGGCTTCCTTGCCTGGGTGAGGCCGGTGGAGTGTCATCTTGCGGCCACTGAACTCAAACGTGACGGATGAGCCTGCACCTTCAACGACTCCGCAGCTTGCCGCTTGAAATCCACCCCCCTACATGCCCGCGTAATTCGGCCCGCCGCCGCCTTCGGGCGTGACCCAGACGATGTTTTGCGTTGGGTCCTTGATGTCGCAGGTCTTGCAGTGCACGCAGTTCTGCGCATTGATGACCAGGTGCTCGTCGCCGGCGTCGTTCTTCACGAATTCGTACACCCCGGCCGGGCAGTAGCGGCTCTCAGGCCCGGCGTAGCGCGCCAGGTTCACAGATACCGGCACCGAGGCATCTATCAGCGTCAGGTGCGCTGGTTGGTTCTCTTCGTGGTTGGTGTTGCTGATGAACACCGACGACAAGCGGTCGAACGTGAGTTGGCCGTCCGGCCTGGGGTAGACGATGGGTTCGACTTGGGCCGCGGCGTGCAGGCGTTCGTGGTCGGCCTGCTTGCGGTGGATGGTCCACGGCGGGCTCTTGATGCCCAGCTTGGGCAGCAGCCATTGCTCGATGCCCGTCATCAGCGTGCCCACGGTGTTGCCCTGCTTGAACCACTGCTTGAAGTTGCGGCTCTGGTGCAGTTCGGTGTGCAGCCAGCTGGTCTCGAAGGCGGGGGGGTAGGCGGCCAGCTCGTCGTGGCTGCGACCGGCTTGCAGGGCGGCGGCGGCGGCCTCGGCGGCCAGCATGCCGGTCTTGATGGCGGCGTGGCTGCCCTTGATGCGCGCGGCGTTCAAGGTGCCGGCCTCGCAGCCCACCAGCGCGCCGCCGGGGAACACCAGCTGGGGCAGGCTGTTCAGGCCACCGGCGGTGATGGCGCGCGCGCCGTAGCCGATGCGCTTGCCGCCTTCCAGGTGGGCGCGGATGGCGGGGTGGGTCTTCCAGCGCTGCATTTCCTCAAAGGGGCTGAGCCAGGGGTTCTGGTAGTCCAGCCCGGTCACCAGGCCGAGCGCCACCTTGTTGTCTTCAAGGTGGTAGAGAAAACCGCCGCCGTAGGTGTGTTCGTCCATCGGCCAGCCGGCGGTGTGCACCACCAGGCCAGGGCGTGCTTTGGCAGGGTCGATTTCCCACAGCTCCTTCACGCCCAGCGCGTAGCTTTGCGGGTCGCGCCCGGCGTCCAGCTTGAAGCGGCTGATGAGCTGGCGGCCCAGGTGGCCGCGCGAGCCCTCGGCGAACACGGTGTACTTGGCCAGCAGCTCCATGCCGAGCTGAAAGCCGGCGTGCGGCTGCCCGTCCTTGCCCACGCCCAGGTTGCCGGTGGCCACGCCGCGCACGGCGCCCGTGTCTGTGTACAGGACCTCGGCGGCGGTGAAGCCGGGGAAAATCTCAACGCCCAGCGCCTCGGCCTGCGCGGCCAGCCATTGCGTCACCGCGCCCAGGCTGATGATGAAGTTGCCGTGGTTGTGCAAGCAGCCGGGAATCAGCCACTGCGGTGTGCGCTGGGCGTGGCCGGGGCCCAGGAACAGCACCTCGTCTTCGGTCACGGGCTGGTTCAGTGGCGCGCCGCGCGCTTTCCAGTCGGGGAACAGTTCGGTCAGCGCGCGCGGGTCCATCACCGCGCCGCTGAGAATGTGCGCGCCGGGCTCTGAGCCTTTTTCAAGCACCACCACCGACAGCGCGGCGTCGATCTGCTTCAAGCGTATCGCCGTGGCCAGCCCGGCCGGGCCGGCGCCGACCACCACCACGTCGTACGCCATGGTCTCGCGCGGGCCGTGGGCGGAAAGCATCTCTTCTGGGGTCATGGTGGGCTCGGGTTCGAAGGCCTTGGAATTCTAGGCGCCGGTGCTGGGCGCCGGCGTGGCCGGCCCGGTGCACTGACAGCGGGTATCGAGGACAGCGGGGGGGGGGGGGGTACCTTCAGGTGTGCGACCCGTTGGTACCGTTGTGGCTGTGGAATCCGTCGAGCGAAGCGATGCCACCGCTGCCGCCTCGGCGGCAACATCACCCAAGGGCGGTTGAATCTGCGGTCGAGTACCGATGAACGACCAGTTGCTGGCGACCACGCCGAGGTGGTATAAATCCTCGGACGTTTCTTTGATTCGCCCGAGGATTCACAACATGCCCGCCTCCGCCACCTCCACACAGCGCACCCAGGCGCTGGCGCTGCTCAAGCGGCGGGGGATAACGCGGCTCGCGGAGTTCAGTGAGGCGGGCATCACCGCCACCACGGTCGGCCGCATGGAGCGAGCCGGCGAGGTCGTGCGCCTTGCCCGCGGGCTCTATCAACTTCCTGATGCCGCGCTCGACGCCCAGCAATCGCTGGCCGAAGCGGCTCGGCTGGTGCCCAAGGGCGTCATCTGCCTGGCCTCTGCACTGGCGTTCCATGGCCTCACCGACCAGATGCCACCGAAGGTCTGGATCGCTATCGGGCGCAAGGACTGGCGCCCCAGGTTCACCTATCCGCCGATCCGCATCGCCCGGTTCTCTGACGAGCTTCTTAGCCGCGGCATCGAACGCAAGAAGATTGCCGGCACGCCGGTGCCCGTGTTCGGTATTGCCAAGACGGTGGCCGACCTGTTCCGATACCGTCGAACGGTGGGCGATGCGCTTGCCATCGAAGGCCTACGCCAGGCGCTGCGCCAACGCAAGGCCACGCCTGCGGCGATCGCGCGTGAGGCCGAAGCTGCGGGCGTGTGGGCCACGATGGAACCCTACGTCATGGCGCTGACCAGCGATGCCTGATCGCCCGCGCAATATCGGCGCGTCCGTGCGCCAGCGCCTGTTGAACCTGGCGCATGCGCGCGGCCAGCCGATGGAGCTGCTGCTGACGCGGTACGCACTCGAACGCCTGCTGCATCGGCTGAGCCTCTCGCAGCACCGCGAGAGGTTCGTGCTGAAGGGCGCGATGCTGCTGGCCACCTGGTTCGACGAACCACACCGCGCGACACGCGACGTGGACTTGCTTGGCTTCGGGGACGCGGCTGAAGATGCGCTGCTCGGGACGTTCCGCGAAATCATGGCGGTCGAGGTTGACGACGGGGTGAGCTTCGACCTGAAGGGCCTGCGGATCGAGGCCATCCGCGAAGAGGTCGAGTACGGCGGATCGCGGCTTCGCACCACAGCCGCGCTCGCGGGTGCGCGAATTCCGATCACCGTGGACATCGGCTTCGGCGATGCCGTCGAGCCAGGTGTCGAAGACATCGATCTGCCGGTGCTGCTCGACATGCCGTCGCCTCACCTGCGCGCCTATCCACCCGAGACTGTCATCGCCGAGAAGTTTCATGCGATGGTCGCTCTCGGACGGGCCAACAGCCGCATGAAGGACTACTACGACGTGTGGATGCTCATGAACACGTTCGATCTTGAACCGGAACGGCTGCGTCGAGCCATTGAGGCCACCTTTGCCCGCCGCACCACGGCGATCCCGTCGGAGGTTCCTGATGGGCTCAGCGACGCGTTTGCCACCGATGTCGGTAAGCAGCGGCAGTGGGATGCCTTTGCGAGCAACCTTACCGGCCCAGTCCCCGAGTTTGCGCGAGTCGTGCACGAGCTACAGGCCCTGTTTATGGCACTGGTCCGGGAAGCATCTTGATGAAGCGCACGTGATCAGTCGAAGGGCCGACGGCGGTGCCTTGTAGCTCGGACCACGGCCTACGGCCGCACATTTCGCTGAGCACACGGGAATAATAGGTGGTGATATCTGCTCGCCTGCGCGGCATGCCGCTGTCTCGGCCCCGCTATGCTGCATGGCGTTAGCAAATCGGCCGACGCGGCGCGGTCTCTTAGATTCACAGTTCCGCTCTCGTTCACAAAACTTGATTCGAGTGCATGGCAAGTATCGGCAAGGACCTCGATTGACCCCCGGCGAAACCCGCTGGCTGCCGCGAGTCGCGCCTTCAAGCTGGGTGTTCCCTTCGCTCAGACGAGATGGACTAGCCCACCTTCGCAGCTGACCGTTCCGATGGTGCTGACGGCGCGTCGAGCCCGCTCTGACAGCGCCCTGACAGTTCAGTTGGTTACGATGCGGGTTGGCCTTGATGGCCTGTACATCCAAGGGCCGCTCTGAACATGTTGACGAACACCACCATCCGCCACCAGGCGGGTGTTTTGCTGGGCCTGGCGCTGTGCGCCGTGGCCACCCTGGCCAGCGCGGCGCGGCCGATCTTTGTGCTGAATTCGAACGATGCCAACGTCAGCATCATCGACGGCGCCAGCCTGAAGGAACTGCGCCGCCTGCCCACCGGCAAGGAGCCGCACCACCTGTACCTGGCGCCCGACGAGAAGACGCTGATCGTGGCCAACGCGGCCAGCAATTCGCTGACCTTCATCGACCCCGCCACCGCCGCCGTGCAGCGCACCGTGAACGGCATCGTCGACCCCTACCACCTGCGCTTTTCGCCCGACATGCAGTGGTTCGTGACAGCCGCCAACCGGCTCAACCATGTTGACCTGTACCGCTGGCAAGGCGCGGCGGCCGAGCAGCCGCTGAAGCTGATCAAGCGCATCGAAGCGCCCAAGACGCCCAGCCACTTGGGAATCGACAGCAAGAGCACGGTGGTCTATGTCTCTTTGCAAGACAGCGACGAGTTGATGGCCATCGACCTGGCCACACAAACGCCGCGCTGGAAGATCAAGGTCGGCAAGCTGCCGGCCGATCTTTTCCTCACTGCCGACGACCGCACGCTGCTGGTGGCGCTGACGGGTGACAAGTTCGTCGAAGCCTATGACGTGAGCGGCGCGCAGCCCCGGCTTGTCAAGCGCATAGAAACCGGCAACGGTGCGCATGCCTTTCGCGCCCGCGGCGACAAACGCCATGTCTTCGTGAGCAACCGCGTGGCCAACACCATCAGCTTGCTCGACACCGCTGCGCTGGCCGTGGTGGCAACCTACCCCGCGCCCGGCGGGCCCGATTGCATGGAGATGCTGGCCGACAACCGCACCTTGCTGGTCACATCGCGCTGGGCGCGCAAGCTGACCTTCATCGACATCGAGAGCAAGCAGGTCGTGCGCCAGGTCGATGTCGGCCGCTCGCCGCACGGCGTGTGGACGCTGGACCATGCGCCGCGGCAGTAGCCTCGCGCGCGCCTTGGCGGCTTTGGCGGCCGGCGCCTGGTGCGCCGCGACGGCGCACGGCGCTGTCTGCGAACGCCCGGTCTATCTCACCTTCGACACCGGCCACATGGCGATTGCGCCGCTGGTGGCCGATGTGCTGACGCGCCACGGCGTGTTGGCCACCTTCTTTCTGGCCAACGAGCGCACCCAGACCGGCGGCGGCAGCCTGGACGAGACCTGGGCGCCGTGGTGGAAAGCGCGCGCCGTCGAGGGCCACGCCTTTGGCTCACACACCTGGGACCACGATGTCTGGCAGGCCGACACGGCCGCCGGCCTGCGCGTGAAATCCACGCAGGGGCCGCTGGCGGGCAAGCCGCGCGTGCTCGACGCCGCCGCGTATTGCGCCGAGCTGCAGCGCCCGGCAGAACGCTTTCGCGCCATGACGGGCCAGGCCATGGGCTCGGTCTTTCGCGCGCCCGGGGGCAAGACATCCCCGGCGCTGCTGAAGGCGGCGGCCACTTGCGGCTGGACGCACGTGGGCTGGTCACCGGCGGGCTTTTCTGGCGACGAGCTGCCCAGCGACAAGTACCCCACCCCGGCTTTGCTGAGCGGCATGCTGCGCGACGTGCGCCAAGGTGACGTGCTGCTGGTGCACCTGGGCATCTGGTCGCGCAAGGAGCCCTGGGCGCCGGCGGCGCTGGAGCCGCTCATCGTGGGTTTGAAGGCGCGCGGCCTGTGCTTTGCCACCTTGCGCGAACACCCGCAGTTCGCCGCGGCTGCGGCGCGCAGCCGTTGACCGCTATGACCGAACTCTTTGGCGCTGCACAGCAGTGGTTGTTTGAAACCACCGTGCAGCCGCTGCTGTTTGCCGCCGGCCTGGGCCAGTTGCTGGAAGACGGCTACCGCGCCACCGGCTGGCTGCTGGTGGGCGTGCTGCAGATCACGGTGATGTTGACCGTGTTTGCGGCGCTGGAGCGCTGGCGGCCGGCGGAACCCGTCACCGACCGGGCAGCGGTGCGTGTCGACGTTGTCTACACCCTGGTGCACCGCCTGGGCCTGTTCCGCATTGCCTTGTTTTTTTCGCTGGACCCGCTGTGGACGGCCCTGGCCGGGCAGCTGCGCCTGGCCGGTGTGCCGGCCTGGTCGCTGGACCAGGTCTGGCCGGGCGTGACCGACCTGGCGCTGGTCAGCTTTTGCCTGTACCTGGTGCTCTTCGACGGTGTGGACTACGCCTTGCACCGCGCCCAGCACCGCTTTGCTTGGTGGTGGCAGTTGCACGCGCTGCACCACAGCCAGCGGCAGATGACGATGTGGTCCGACAACCGCAACCACCTGCTGGACGACGTGCTGCGCGACAGCGCCTTTGTGCTGGTGGCGCTGGCGGTGGGCATTGCGCCGGCGCAGTTCGTGGCCGTGGTGGCGCTGATGCAGTTGCTGGAAAGCCTGTCGCACGCCAATGTGCGCCTGTCGTTCGGGCCGGTGCTGGGGCGCGTGTTCGTCAGCCCACGCTTTCACCGTTTGCACCACAGCATTGGCGTGGGGCACGAATCGGCGGGGCCGGGCAGCCTGGGCGGGCACAACTTTGCGGTGCTGTTCCCGCTGTGGGACATGCTCTTCGGCAGCGCCCGCTTTGACGACCGCTACCAGCCCACCGGCCTGCGCGACCAGTTGCAGGGCCGCGACTACGGCCGCGGCTTCTGGGCCCAGCAGTGGCTGGGTTTGCGCCGCATGGTGGGCCGATGAACGGGCGGGCGCCGGGTGACCACCATGCGTGAGGTGCTCGACGCCTTTTGGCGCGCTGCCGGCTACTGCATCCACCCGCGGGTGATGCTGTGGTCGCTGCTGCCGGTGCTGCTGGCCGGTGGCGCCATGGCGCTGCTGGGCTGGGCCTTTTGGGAGCCGGCGGTGACGGCGGTGCGCGCCGCCCTGGAGCAGTGGTCGCTGGTGGCGGCGTTTTTGCAGTGGCTGGAATCGATAGGCGCGGCGCAACTGCGCACGCTGCTGGCGCCGATGATCGTGGTGGCCTTGATGGTGCCGCTGGTGGTGATTGCGTCGCTGCTGTTGGTGGCGCTGGCCATGACGCCGGCGGTGGTCAAGCTGGTGGCCGCGCGGCGCTTCCCACAGTTGCAGCGCCGCCAAGGCGCGGCCTGGTGGCAGGGCTTGCTGTGGTCGCTGGCCTGCACGGCGGCGGCACTGCTGGCGCTGGTGGGCAGCATCCCGCTGTGGTTTGTGCCGCCGCTGGTGCTGGTGCTGCCGCCGCTGATCTGGGGCTGGCTCACCTACCGTGTCTTCGCCTTCGACGTGCTGGCCCTGCACGCCAGCGCCGAAGAGCGCCGCATCATCCTGCGCCGCCGCCACTGGCCGCTGCTGGGCATGGGGGTGGTGTGCGGCTTTCTGGGCGCCGCACCTTCGCTGCTATGGGCGCTGAGTGCGGCCACCTTGATCTTCGCGCCTATGCTGGCGGTGCTGTCGGTGTGGCTGTACACGCTGGTGTTCACCTTCGCGGCCTGCTGGTTTGCGCACTACGCGCTGGCCGATTTGCAGCGCCTGCGCAGCGAACCCCTAACGGCCCAAGCCCGCGTGCTGCCCGACCCCTCACCTTTGCCGCTGGCGCCACCCCTATGAACATCGGTCTGCTCATCGTCGGCGACGAAATCCTCTCCGGCAAGCGCCAGGACAAGCACCTGAGCAAGGTCATCGAGCTGCTGGCCGCGCGGGGCTTGCAACTGGCCTGGGCGCGCTTTGTCGGCGACGACCGGCCGCTCATCACCGCCGCCTTGCGCGAAGCCTTCAACGGTGGCGACTTGGTGTTCAGCTGCGGCGGCATCGGCGCCACGCCCGACGACCACAGCCGGCAATGCGCGGCAGCGGCCCTGGGCGTGGAGCTGGCGCTGCACCCGCAAGCGCGCGACCTCATCTTGGAGCGCATGCGCGAGATGGCCGCCGAGCAAGGCAAGCCCTACGAGCCCGACCGCCACGACAACCAGCACCGGCTGAACATGGGCGTGTTCCCGCTGGGCGCCAGCATCATCCCCAACCCCTTCAACAAGATCGCCGGCTTCAGCCTGGGCCATGTGCACTTTGTGCCGGGATTCCCGGTGATGGCCTGGCCGATGATCGAATGGGTGCTCGACCAGCACTACGCCCACTTGCAAGGCGCCGCGGCACAGGTCGAGCGATCGGTGATCGTCTTCGGCGCCATGGAAGCCAGCCTGACGCCGCTGATGGAAGACATCGAGGCGCGCTTTGCCGGCGTGAAGGTCTTCAGCCTGCCCAGCGTGGACCACGCGGAATGGGGCAGGCACATCGAGCTGGGTGTGAAGGCCGCTGGCGACCCGCAAGCTGCCTTTGCCGCGCTGCGGGCGGGGCTGGTGCAGTTTGGTGCAAAACTAGGCCCCGAACTGGTGCGTTGATGCACCGATTTTTGCCCCCTCGTGGTGCGATCGATATCGGCGTCGCGATCTGCAGGTATCGCGTGCGATCTCGTCCGCACAGGGCGGGGGGGGGCGTGCATTTACGCTGCGGACGGGGCCGGCATGCTTTCTGCTAAATTTCTTTGATTCAGGTGCGCAGAGCCGTTCCGCGGGCTCCCGTCCCGCACCTGGACTGACGCCCAAACCCCAAACCACTAGCCCTGCCAGGAGAGACCGAAATGTCCAAGACTGTTGCCGACGTGATGAAGCTGGTGAAAGACAACGAGATCAAGTTCGTTGACTTCCGCTTCACCGACACCCGCGGCAAGGAACAACACGTCACCGTGCCCGTGTCTGCCTTTGACGAAGACAAGTTCTCGTCGGGTCACGCCTTCGACGGCTCGTCGATCGCCGGCTGGAAGGGCATCGAGGCCTCGGACATGCTGCTTATGCCCGACCCCAACACCGCCAACATCGACCCGTTCTTCGAAGAGCCGACCGTCATCCTTTCGTGTGACGTGCTCGACCCCGCCGACGGCAAGCCCTACGAGCGCGACCCGCGCAGCCTGGCCAAGCGCGCCGAGGCCTACATGAAGAGCACCGGCCTGGGCGACACCGCCTACTTCGGCCCCGAGCCCGAATTCTTCGTCTTCGAC
>JANOLY010000203.1:0-2004 GCA_031420055.1 Burkholderiales bacterium
GTCCTGGCTGATGACCAGCAGCTCCTTCACGCCCGATTCGAACAGCGCGCGCGCATCCGACAGCACATCACCGATGGGCCGCGACACCAGATCACCGCGCATGCTGGGGATGATGCAAAAGGTGCAGCGGTGGTTGCAGCCTTCGCTGATCTTCAGGTAGGCGTAGTGCCGCGGCGTGAGCTTGATGCCGGCCACGCCGCGGAACTCGGCGCGTGCTTCGGGAACGAGGTCGACGAACGGATCGTGTGGCTTGGGCACGTGCAGGTGCACGGCGTCCATCACCTCTTGCGTGGCATGCGGACCCGTCACGGCCAGCACCTTGGGGTGCATCTGGCGCACCAGGTTGGCGCCGCCTTCGCCCGTCTTGGCACCCAGGCAGCCGGTGACGATGACGCGGCCGTTGGCGGCCAGGGCTTCGCCGATGGTGTCCAGACTCTCCTTGACCGCGTCGTCGATGAAGCCGCAGGTGTTGACGATGACCAGGTCGGCGCCGGCAAAGGTCTTGCTGGTCTGGTAGCCCTCGGCGCGCAGTTGCGTCAGGATCAACTCGGAATCGGTCAGCGCCTTGGGGCAGCCCAGCGAGACGAATCCCACGGTGGGTACGGGGGCCGTGCTGGCCAGCGGCGATGCAAGGGTGGCGGTGTCGGTCATGGCGCGATTCTCAGGCATCGCGCCCCAACGACCCTGCGATGCTCAGCGCTTGGGTGGCGTGAACCCCGGCATGCCGGGAAAAATCGCGCCGGCTTTTTGCATCTGCTCGAACATGGCCTTGCTCTGCTCGACGTAACCGCCCATCAGGTTCTGCAGCGCAGGCGCCTGGCCGCCCATGAACTGCGTCCACAGCTCGGGCGAAAGCTGTTTGGGGTCGTACCGGCCTGCGCTCTTGCTCATGAACTGGCCTTGAAGTTCGGCGAAGGCCTGCAGGTTCTTTTCGATCATGGTGCCCATCACGCCCTGCATGGCATGGCCATAAAAACGGATGATCTGGGCCAGCGTCTCGCTGCTGAACATGGGCAGCCCGCCCGATTCTTCTTCCAGGATGATCTGCAACAGGATGCTGCGCGTGAGGTTGTCGCCCGACTTGGCGTCGACGACCTCGAAGTCCTGCCCGTCCAGCACCATGCCCTTGACATCGGCCAGGGTGATGTAGCTGCTGGTCTGGGTGTCGTACAGACGCCGGTTGGGGTACTTCTTGAGCGTGCGCACCGGCGCGGACTCACTTTCGGGGGCTGCGCCGGCGGGGCTGGCCTGGGCACGGCGTGGTGACGGCATGATCGGCTTTCATGGGGCGGTGCGGCCCATTCTAGGAGTCGGCCGGCACCCGCCCTGTGCCGGTTTTCCCTGCCGACTCAGGGTCGCCCGCGGGCGATGAAGTGCGGGTTCTCGAAGCCCGGTTTGCCATAGCGCAACGGCCGGCCGGCGGTGTCGCACACGCTGCCGCCGGCTGCTACCAGCACAGCGTGGCCGGCCGCGGTGTCCCACTCCATGGTGCGGCCGTAGCGCGGGTACACGTCGGCCTGGCCACTGGCCAGCAGGCCGAACTTCAGCGACGAGCCCGCCGATGCGTGCCGCGCCACGCGCTGGCCTTGCAGCAGCGCAGCCACCGCGGCATGGTCGCCATGCACCCGGCTGGTGGCCACCGTGAGCCCTTCAGGTGGCACCGGGCGGCAGCGCAGGGCATGGCCCGTGCCGGTGTCGTCCCACATCCAGGCGCCTTGCCCCTGTTCACCCGCGTACAGCCGCCCCAACGCCGGCGCGAAGACGACACCCAGCACGGGCTCGCCCCGTCGCACCAATGCGATGTTCACGGTGAACTCGCCGTTTCGCGCCACGAACTCGCGCGTGCCGTCCAGCGGGTCCACCAGCCAGAAGGCCGCGCCGTGCAGTACCGCCGCGTCCACGCATTCGCCGCGCGCGTGCGCTTCTTCGGCAACCACGGGAATGCCGGCATCCAGCGCCCGCAAGGCCGGGGTGATGAGCGCTTCGGCGCGCAAATCGGCCTCG
>JANOLY010000204.1:0-5709 GCA_031420055.1 Burkholderiales bacterium
CGCCAGCCAGCGCAGGCCGGGCGCGCGCTGCAGCAACGGGCCCAGCATGGCCACCACCTCGTCGAGCAGGTGTTCGCAGTTGTCCAGCACCAACCAGGCCGACAGCGGCGCAAGTGCGCACACCAACTCCTCGGTGTCCGGATCGGCCGTGTCGAAGGAGACGCCCAGGGCGTGGACCACCAGCGGCAGTAGCCGCTCGCCTGGTCGCAGTGGCGCCAGGTCGATCCAGTGCAGGCCGTCGCGCGGTGCCGGGCCGGCACGTGCCACGACAGCCCGGACCAGCGTCGTCTTGCCCACACCCCCCGTGCCGACCACACTGACCAAGGGCTGTTGGCCCACCAGAGCCAGCAGGGCGTCGGACTCGAGCTCGCGGCCGATCAGCCGGGGGGCCAGTTCACGGGCCGGCGCGGGGACGGCCACTGGAAGCGGCGTGGGCAACCCCTGCGGCTGGCTGGCTAGCTGGTAACCCAGCCCCGACACATTGACGATAGCCTGTGACCCCAGCAGTTTGCGCAAGGCGGTGACCTGCACCGACAGGTTGTTTTCCTCGACCACCACGTCGGGCCAGACCAGCTCGATCAGCTCACGCTTGCTGACCACGCGTGCCGGGCGTTCGGCCAACGCGACCAGCAGATCGAAGGCGCGGCTGCCGATGCGCGCGGGCTGGCCACCGATCATCAGCACGCGCTCCAGCGGCCGAATCTCCCAGCCCGGGAAACGATGGACAACCGACATGGGGGACATGGGCTCCGATGCAATGCGCAGGCCCGGCACTGTACCCACTTGGTGCTTGAACACGAATACCGACTGCGTGCGTGCGGCCCGGGGAGCTTGTCTGCGAGCAGGCGCCGCCGTCTTCGCCGTCTGGGCGGTCGGCTTGTAAGCTGTGCCGATGAAGTTCCACCAACGCCCCGGCCACCCAGGACACCGGGCCCGCCTGGGCATGCTGACCGCGGTGCTGGCCACTTGTACGACAAGAACACGCTCACCGCAGACCCGCGCGACGCACGCTCTGTCTATGCCGTGTGGGACCGCCGGGGACATCAGCCAAGCGCCCTTGACCGGCGCGGGCTTCTTCCTGGGCGACTACCACGGGCTGGTCAGTGCCGGCACTGCCGTGCTGCCGTGCTGCCGTGTTCGTGGCCACCACAACGCCGCCGTCACCCAGGCCCTGGAACGCCGCCTGCATCGACGAGTGGAAGAACGACAAGGGCGGCCCGGCACCGGGAGGCACCTGCACCAACGTGGGCTGCATTCCGAGCAAGGCGTTACTGCAGAGCAGCGAGCACTTCGAGCACGCCGGCCACGCCTTTGCAGAACATGGCATCGGCCTGAAAGACCTGAGCATTGACATCAAGAAGATGCTGGGCCGCAAGATCTGTTGCGCATTGACAGCGCCGCCGAAGATCGTCTTTCTCGGGCGCAGTTTGCGGGTCATCCCTTGTCACCGGGCCGCTTCCATCGGTCCCGCAAACCCTCGGACGCAGCCGACTCCTTCAAGCAAAAAACGAGGCTCAGTGTTTACCCATTTGGTGAAACTCCTGCGTTGGCCATAGTTTGTTGCTGGCATAGCACCCAGAAAAAAAGGGGACTTCCGAATCGCTGACGCGGGACATAAAAAGACTTGTCCGGCTCATGTTTGACCCGTTCCTCAGAGCACTACACCGCGACCCTGTCCCAGCACTGATTGATCGGAGCACCCATGGCCAAGACAAGCTTCACCGTCGACAACAAGAGCGTGTCGGTGGACGGCGACCCGCAGATGCCGCTGCTCTATGCGCTGCGCGACGACCTGAAGATGGGCAGCCCGCAGTTCGGCTGCGGCCTGGGGCAGTGCGGCGCCTGCACGGTGCAACTCGATGGCCAGCCGGTGCGCTCCTGCGTCCTGCCCGTCTCCGCCGTGCAGGGCAAGAAGATCACGACCCTGGCCGGGCTGGGTACGCCCGACAAACCCCATCCCATCCAGGTCGCGTTCATCGCTGAACAGGTGCCGCAGTGCGGCTATTGCAGCGCGGGCTGGATCCTCACCGCCGAAGCCTTCCTCAGGCGCAACCCCAAGGCCACCGACGCCCAGATCCGCGAGGCCCTCACGGAGCTGAAGTGCCGCTGCGGCACGCATGTGTCGATCCTGCGTGCCATCAAGCGCGCGCAATCCCAGCTCGCTTGAAGGAGACCCGCATGAACCACGCCACTGCTTCATCGGACAGCCGCCGCGAGTTCCTCAAGACCTCGGGTGCGCTGGTGGTCTGTGCCTCGCTGCCCTGGGTGGCCGGGTCGGCGTCGGCGCAGGCTGGCCGCTCAGGCAAGCCACCCTTGATTCCCGAGGAACTTGACTCCTGGGTCGCCATCGCGCCCGACGGCCGCGTCAGCGCCTTCTACGGTAAGGTCGACCTGGGCCAGGGGCTGGAGGTCGCCATCGCGCAGATCGTGGCCGAGGAGTTGGACGTGGCCGTCGACAAGGTCAGCGTGATCACCGGCGACACCGCGACCACGCTGAACCAGGGTGGCGCCTCAAGCGCCCTGGGCATACAGACCGGCGCCAGGCCGCTGCGCAACGCCGCGGCCGAGGCGCGCCGCATTCTGGTCGGCATGGCCAGTGCGCAACTGGGTGTGCCGGCTGAAGGACTGAGCGTCAGCGACGGCGTCATTGCCGCGCCAGGTGACGCCAGCAAGCGCGTCAGCTACGCGGCGCTGATCGGCGGCAAGTCGTTCAACTCCAAGGTCGAATGGAACAAGCAGGTCGGTAACCAGATGGACGTCAAGGGCCAGGCCAAGCCCAAGGCGCACACCGAGTACAAGGTGGTCGGCCAGCCTCTGCCGCGGCGCGACGTGGCACGCAAGGTCATGGGCACCGAGACCTATGTGACCGACGTGAGGGTGCCGGGCATGCTGCACGCCCGCGTGATCCGCACGCCGCATGCCGGCAGCGTCCCCGAGGGCGTTGACCTGGGCTCCATCGCGGCCATCAAGGGCGCGCGCGTGGTCCGCGAGAAAGACTTTCTGGCGGTGGTCGCGGAGCGCGAGTGGGACGCGGTGCAAGCCGCCAAGCTGCTCAAGGTGACCTGGTCGACGCCGAGGAATGCACTGCCGACGTCGGAAAAGGTTTACGAGCACATCCGTGCGGCGCCCACGCTCAAGAACGAGGAATTGCCCGCCAAGGGCGACGTGGCGGCGGCCTTCAAGACGGCGGCGCGCATGGTCGAGGCCGAGTACGAGTGGCCGTTTCAATCGCATGCCAGCATGGGCCCGGCCTGCGCCGTGGTCGACGCCAGGCCCGACCACGCCACGCTGTGGACCGGGACGCAGAAACCCCATTACGCCCGCGACGGTGTCGCCAAGCTGCTGGGCCTGCCGCCTGAAAAGGTGCAGGGCATCTGGGTGCTCGGGCCAGGCTCCTACGGCCGCAACGACGCGGGCGACGCGGCGCTGGACGCCGCCCTGCTGTCCAAGCTCACCGGCAAGCCGGTGCGCGTGCAAGGCATGCGCCACGACGGCACGGCCTGGGACCCCAAGGCGCCCGCATCGGTGCACCGGGCGCGCGCCGCGCTCGACGCCACGGGCAAAGTCGTGGCCTACGAGTTCATCTCGCGCGGCTTCTCGCGGCTCAACATCAGCAGCAACGAGTCCGACCCGCGCGACAGCCTGGCCGGCATGGAGATCGGCCTGCCGCCCAAGCCCGGCATCGGCTTCGGCACGCCGCTGGAGAGCTACGCCTTCGACAACAAACGCATGGGCTGGGAGGTGATTGCGCCGCTGTTGGAGAGCGCATCGCCGCTGCGCACCTCGCACCTGCGCGACCCGGTGGGCTTGCAGATCCAGTTCGCCTGCGAGCAGTTCATCGACGAGATCGCCGCAGCCAGCGGCGAAGACCCGGTCGCCTTCAGGCTGCGCTACTTGAGCGCGCCGCGCGACCAGGCCGTCGTCAAGGCAGTGGCGCAAAAAGCCGGCTGGCAGAGCCGCGTCGCCACGCCGCGAGGGCGTTCTGGCGCGGTCATGCAGGGCCGCGGCATCGCCTACGCGCAGCGTGGTGGCACCATCGTCGCCGTCGTCGCCGAGGTCGAGGTCGAGCGCCGCACGGGCCGCATCTGGGCGCGCAAGTTCACTGTCGCGCACGACTGCGGCTTGGTCGTCAATCCGCAAGGCCTGCGCTACACCATCGAAGGCGGGCTGGTTCAGGCGCTGTCGCGGGCCTTGCTCGAAGAAGTGCACTTCGACCGCAACAGCGTGACCAGCGTCGACTGGCTGAGCTACCCCATCCTCGACATCATGGACGCGCCGCAGACCATCGACATCGTGCTCATCGACCGGCCCGAGATCGCCCCCACGGGAGCGGGCGAAGCGACCTCGCGCGTGGTGCCCGCGGCGGTGGCCAACGCCTTCTTCGACGCCACCGGCGTGCGGCTGCGGCGTGCCCCCATGACCCGCGCCAGGGTGCTGGCGGCATTGCAGCGCGCCTGATCCACGCCACAAACCCCGGCCTGCGAGATGCGAGCGAGCGACAACCCCGAGGAGACCTGCGATGAACGACCCCACGCCCGACAGCCACTCGCCAGCCCCCAGCAACGAAGAGCCTGCGTCAGCTTCGAACCGGCGCAGCTTCCTCAAGCAGGCGGCGGCCGGCGTCGGCAGCGCCGCGGCCGCCATCGGTGCGGCGCGGGCGGCCGACCCCCCCGCCACGGCCCGCCGCGGCGCCGGCCACAGCCACGGCCACCACCGCCGCAGCGACCGCCGCAGCGCCGGCGGCAGCGGGCCTCAAACTGATCGAGCGCCCCGGTTCCGACTTCATGCTCGACGTCTTCCGCACGCTGGACATCGACTACATCGCGGCCAACCCGGGCTCGAGCTTCCGCAGCCTGCACGAGTCCCTCGTCAACTACGGCGGCAACAAGAAACCTGAGCTGCTGACCTGCCTGCATGAGGAATCCTCGGTGGCGATGGCCCATGGTTACGCCAAGGCCGCCGGCAAGCCCATGGGCGTGTTCATGCACGGCACGGTGGGCCTGCAGCACGCCGCGATGGCGATCTACAACGCCTGGGTCGACCGGGTGCCGGTGATCATGTTCGCCGGCAACGGCATCGACGCCAACAAGCGCCGCCCGGGCACCGTGTGGAACCACTCGGTGCAGGACGCCGCGGCCATGGTGCGCGACTACGTCAAGTGGGACGACTCCCCGGCCTCGTTGCAGCACTTTGCCGAGTCCACGGTGCGCGCCTACAAGATCGCGATGACGCCGCCCATGGAGCCGGTCCTGCTGATGGCCGACATCGAACTGCAGGAAGAGCCCATTCACGAGCCCCTGCCCAAGATCCCGAAGCTGTCGCGGGAGGATAGGTTTTTCAAACGCCCATTTGTCCTTCCCAATGGCACCCCGAACGGGGCACCCGACGCGCGTGAGTCGGTCTTTGAAGGTGGCTGAGATCTGTTGCGCATTGACAGCGCCGCCGAAGATCGTCTTTCTCGGGCGCAGTTTGCGGTTATCCCTTGTCACCGGGCCGCTTCCATCGGTCCCGCAAACCCTCGGACGCAGCCGACTCCTTCAAGCAAAAAACGAGGCTCAGTGTTTACCCATTTGGTGAAACTCCTACGTTGGCCATAGTTTGTTGCTGGCATAACACCCAGAATAAAAGGGGACTTCCGAATCGCTGACGCGGGACATAAAAAGACTTGTCCGGCTCATGTTTGACCCGTTCCTCAGAGCACTACACCCA
>JANOLY010000205.1:0-2804 GCA_031420055.1 Burkholderiales bacterium
CGGCGCGGGCCGTCGACGATGTCGGCGCCGTGCGCACCGTCGGTCAGTGCCTGCAGCACGCGGATGGCCTCGCCCGGGGGCAGCCCCATCTGCGCGGCCTTGCGGTGGTCCAGCCGCACGGTGATCTGCGGGATCAGCACCTGCTTTTCAACGCTGAGGTCGACCAGCCCGGGCACGCTGGCCAACTGGGCGCGCATCTGCTCGGCCAGGCCGCGCAGCGTGTCGGTGTCGTCGCCGAAGATCTTGACGGCGATCTGCGCGCGCACGCCCGACAGCAGGTGGTCCAGCCGGTGGCTGATGGGCTGGCCGATGGTGGTCTGCGCCGGCAGCATGGACAGCCGGTTGCGGATGTCGGCCATGATGGTTTCGCGGTCGCGCGACGGGCCGCTGCCCGGTGGCTCGCCCCCGCGTCTCAGGTCGACATCAATCTCCGCCGAGTGCACCCCTTCGGCATGTTCGTCGAGCTCGGCGCGGCCCGTGCGCCGGCCCACCTGCGTGACCTCGGGCACCTGGCGGATCAGCGTTTCGGCGACGGCGCCGACGCGGTTGGACTCGGCCAGCGAGGTGCCCGGCTGCATCACCAGGCCCAGCACCAGCGAGCCTTCGTTGAAGGCCGGCAGGAAGGCGCGCGGGAAAAACGGCACCGTGGCCACGGCACCGGCCACCGCCAGCACCGCCAGCGCGATGAGCAGCTTGGCGCGGCCGAAGGACCAGTGCAGCAGCCTCGCGTCCTGGCGCTTGAGCCAGGCCACCAGCGGGCTGTCGCCATGGTCCAGGCGTTTCATCGTCGGCAGCAGGTAGTAGCACATCACCGGCGTGACCGTCATCGAGACCAACATCGAAGCCAGGATCGACACGATGTAGGCAATGCCCAGCGGCGTGAACAGCCGCCCCTCGATGCCGGGCAGCGCAAACAGCGGCACGAACACCAGCACCACGATGACGGTGGCGTAGACGATGCCCGAGCGCACTTCCACGCTGGCGCGCCGCACGATTTCCAGCACCGACAGCGGGTTGCCGGCTGCCTTGTTCTGCTTCAGGCGGCGCAGGATGTTCTCGACGTCGACCACCGCATCGTCGACCAGCTCGCCGATGGCAATCGCCAAACCACCCAGCGTCATCACGTTGATCGACTGCCCCAGCCACTGGAAGACCAGCGCGGTGACGGCCAGCGACAGCGGAATGGCCACCAGCGAGATCACCGTCGTGCGCACCGACAGCAAGAAGGCGAACAGCACGATGGCCACCATGATGGCGCCGTCGCGCAACGCCTCGGCCACGTTGCCGGTCGAGGCCTTGATGAAGTCGGCCTGGCGGAACAGCACGCGCGGTTCGGCCAGCCCCCTGGGCAAGCCCTGCTTCAGATCGGCCAGCGCAGCTTCGACCTGCGCGGTGAGCTTCACGGTGTCGGCATCGGGCTGCTTCTGCACGCTGATCACCACCGCAGGCAGGCCGTTGTAGCCGGCGTCACCGCGCTTCAGGCCAGCGGCGAAGGCCACACTGGCCACCTGTTCCAGCAGGATGGCGCGGCCGTCCTTCCACGCCACCGCCACCCCGCCCAGGTTCGCCGCCAGGTCTTCAGCGCGCTGGCTTCGGCCCAGGTGGCGAATGAGGTATTCGCGGCTGTTCAGGTCGATGAAGCCGCCCCCGGCGTTGCCGGCATAACCTTTGAGCGCTTGCTCGACCTGGCTGAGCGAGACACCAAACTGCGCCATGCGCGCGGTGTTGGGCGCCACGCGCAAGGTGCGCACCTCGCCGCCGATGGGGATGACCTGCGCCACGCCAGCGATCGACAGCAGCCGCGGGCGCAGCACGAAGTCGGCGTATTCACGCGCCTGCATCGGCGTGGCCGCGACAGACTTGCCGTCGCCGCCCGTCAAGGGCAGCGCCACCAGCATGATTTCGCCCATGATCGACGACACCGGCCCCATCACCGGCGTGATGTCGCCCGGCATCTGCGCGCGCACCAGCGCCAGCCGCTCGGCCACCAGTTGGCGGTTGCGGTAGATGTCGGTGCCCCAGTCGAACTCGGCATACACCAGCGACAGGCCCACGCCCGAGGTGCTGCGCACGCGCGTCACGCCCGGCATGCCGTTGAGCGCCGTCTCCAGCGGGAAGGTGACGAGTTGCTCGACCTCTTCCGGGGCCATGCCGCCGGCCTCGGTGAGCACCGTGATCAGCGGCTTGTTGAGGTCGGGGAACACATCGACCGGCGTGCGCCAGGCCGTGAATGCACCGTAGGCCATCAACATCACCGCCACCGCCAGCACGAACAGGCGGTTGTGCAGGCTGGTGCGAACGATCCAGTTGAACATGGCTTCGGTCCCTCTTCAGCGGATCTGCGCGATCAGCGGTGCACCTTGCACCACCACGCGGTTGTCGGCACTCAGGCCCTGGGTGACCACCACCGTGTCCGCGTCCAGCGGCCGGAACTGCACCGGCTGCGCGATGAAGCGCTCGGCACCGGCCTTGATCCAGACGATGGCTTCGTTGGACGGGTTGCGCACCACCGCCTGCGCCGGCAGCACCACGCCCTGGATGCGTTCTTTTGTCTGCGCCACAACGGTGACGGGTTGCCCGATCGCCATCGGCAAGGCCGCACCGGGCTTGGCCGGGCTGACGGCGAAGGTCAGCGGCAACACGCCGTCGCGCAGCGAACGCGACACGCCCAGCAGGCGCAGCGTGACCCCGGGCACGCCCTGCAGCGAAGCGCCGGCCACGCGGGCCGCCACGGCAGGGTCGGCCGTCGTGGCTTCGACCAGCATGCGCGCCGGGTCCACCACCTCGAACAGCACGTCGCGCGG